>BNVD01000010.1 GCA_025997835.1 Spirochaetia bacterium | reverse complement strand
AGCTTATTGAAAGTGATTATAAGGTTGAGGGCCGGTTACGCACCGAAGTTGCCCTGAATATAAAGCGGTTAATGGATATCGGTTGTTACCGGGGGTTGCGGCATCGTAAGGGCCTGCCCCTGCGGGGCCAGCGGACCCGGACCAATGCCCGTACCCGTAAGGGTAAGAAGAAAACCGTCGCCGGTAAGAAGAAATAGTCGGAGGATAGGGTGGCTGCGAATACAACGAAGACAAAGAAGCGGAAAGAGAAGAAGTCCGTATATGAAGGGAACGTGTACATTCAGGCAACGTTCAATAATACCATTGTGACCATTACGGACCTGATGGGTAATACGGTTTCCTGGGCAAGTTCCGGTCAGCTTCAATTCAGGGGAGCCAAGAAATCGACCCCCTTTGCGGCGCAGTCGGTTACCGAAACCGCCGCCCAGAAGGCGATGCAGGTGGGGCTTAGGGAAGTGCATGTGTATGTCAAAGGTCCGGGCATTGGCCGGGAATCGGCGATACGGCAGTTGGGCGCGTTAGGCATCAAGGTAAGGTCGATAAATGACGTTACTCCCATTCCGCATAATGGCTGCAGGCCGCGAAAAACGCGCCGTATTTAATTGGAGGTTACGTAACCATGGCAAGATATACTGGACCGGTTTGCCGTTTGTGCCGGGCGGAGCAGAAAAAACTCATGCTCAAGGGTGACCGTTGCAAGAGTGACAAGTGTCCCGTCAACAAAAAGCGGCCCGCTCCCGGAAAGGACCCCAAGGCTCGTCCGGGGAAACGGTCGGATTACGGGGTACAGCTCCGGGAAAAACAGAAACTCAAGAGAATTTACGGTATGCAGGAGAAGCAGTTCGGTCTGTTCTTTGAACGGGCGCTTCGTATGACCGGCATTACCGGTGAAAATCTCTTTGTGCTGCTGGAACGGCGGCTGGATAATGTGGTATACCGGCTGCGGTTTGCCACGAGCCGGAGCCAGGCCCGGCAGATCGTGTTGCACGGTCATATTCTGGTCAATGGCAAGAAGGTCAATGTGCCGTCCTATCTGGTAAAACCTGAGGATGCCATTGAAATCAAGGAACCCAGCAAGAACCTCGTCGTGGTTAAAGAGGCGCTTAAGGAATTTGGAAAGTCCGGGGTTATGCCCTGGCTCCAGCTCGATCCCGATGGTATGAAGGGAACATTCCTTGTTGCCCCCCGGCGCAGTGATATAACTGATCTCGCGGACATCAAAGAACAGATGATCGTCGAATTGTATTCTAAATAAGGAGTTTCCATGGCCCGAAAGAACCTGCTTAAAGGATTCAAACGCCCGAAAGGTATCACCTTTGAGCATGGTGAGCTTAAACCGAATTACGGTAAGTTCATCGCCGCTCCATTTGAACCAGGTTTTGGTACGACCGTCGGTAATACCCTGCGGAGGGTTCTCCTTTCTTCGATTCAGGGATACGCGATTACTGCGGTCAAGATTACCTCGTATGATGCGGATGGGGTGCCCCATAACATTTCCAGTGAATTTGAAACGATTCCGAATATCGTTGAGGATACCCTGGAGGTCATCAATAATCTCAAGCAAATCCGGCTCAAGCTGCCCCAAGATGTGGAACAGAATATCCTGATGTATGAATGGACCGGAAAGAAAGAGATTAAGAGTGATGATTTTGGCCGTACCGGAGAAGTTGAGATTTTCAGTACCGGTCAACATATCATGACCCTGATGGATAATGCCCATATTGAGGTTGAGGCCCAGATCGACCTTGGCCGGGGTTATGTCCCTTCCGAGGTGAATGAGCAGTATGTCGAAGTGATCGGTACGATCCCCATGGATGCCATATACTCGCCGGTGAAAAAGGTGAAATACGCCGTTGAACCGACACGGGTAGGCCAGCGCAGTGATTATGACAAGCTGGTGCTGGAAGTGTGGACCGACGGTACGGTCAAGGCCGACGACGCCTTGGCCGAGGCGGCTAAAATCGCCAAGGATCATTTTTCGGTTTTTATCAATTTTGATGAAAACAACCTGGGGCTCGACGAGGATTTGGATGAGGATGATGAGCATATCCGTCAAATTCTTATGACCCCGGTGGAAGAACTGGAACTGTCGGTGCGGTCTTCCAACTGCCTCAAGAACGCCAATATCAAGACTATTGGGGAGCTGACCCGGAAGACTGAGGATGATATTACCAAGACCCGTAATTTCGGCAAGAAATCCCTGCTGGAAATCAAGGAAAAGCTGAAGGAATGGAACTTGGGCCTTGGCATTACCGATGTGAGTGTGCTTAAAAATGCGGTGAAGATAACATCAACCACCCCGCAGAAGGAAGAAGAAGATGAATCATAGAAGCGGGTTTAATCCCCTTGAACGGATGGCGGCCCACCGAAAGGCCCTTCATCGTAATATGGTGACCTCTTTATTCAGGTATGAACGGATTAAGACCACCAAAACCAAAGCGCAGGCGATCAGGCGGAGCGCGGAAAAACTGATTACCCGCGCCAAGGTTGATTCGGTACATAACCGGCGTATTGTTTCCAGCCACCTCTTTGATGAAGGCATTGTGGCGAAGCTGTTTACCAATATCGCCATCCGTATGAAGGAACGTCCCGGCGGCTATACCCGGATTATCAAAATCGGGGAACGGTACGGGGACGCCGCGGAAGTGGTTATTTTGGAACTGGTGGACTACAAGCTGGATACCGAAGGGGCCGAAGACAAGAAAGCCCAAAAGGATGCCAAAGCGGTGTCTGACCCGGAGAAGAAAGACAAGAAAAAGGCCGATGCCGGGGATGCCAAGAAGGAAAAAGGGACCGTCAAGACCGCCGCCGCCAAAGGCAAAACGACGACAACGAGAAAAACCGCTCCGGCGGCTAAAGGCTAAGGGGAAGCAATATGTCTAAAGCACATAGGGGTAAGGGTATTCGGGAGCTTGCTTCCCGCGGCCGGGGAGAATGCCCGGTTTGTAAACGAAACAACGTGAAGATTCTCTACGAACAGGAAGCGGGGGAGGCAAAAATCAAGATTTGCAAGACCTGCAAGGCCGCGATAAAACATGGCAAGAAAAGTGTTGCCGCGGGGAGCGGTGCGTCCGATGCTTCATAATCCGGCCTGAATCGGCGGCGGTTTAAGCCGTTATAGTACCTGTTATGTGCTATTTTTTTGTTCCAAGACGGGGGGCGCTTTCCATCGTCGCCCCACTTTGGAAGGGCAGTTGCCATACTTTGGGATAAGGCAACTTCCGGCTTAAACAGCTCATAAGGTTCAATTTTCAAGGCGGCGGCGAATTTCACCAACGTTACTGTCCCGCCTTGGTATTTATCAAACCTCTTTCCGACTATCACCACTTTTTCATACACTTCGTCCCATTAATCGTCTTTTTCACCTTGGTAGCAAAAACCCCCGCATTTATGATATACTACACAAAAGGATACCCGATGCCCCTTTCCTGGAACGAAATAAAGGCCAGAGCCGCCACCTTTGTCAACGATTGGAAGGACAAAGTCCACGCACGGGAAGACGCAGACGCCCAAACCTTTGAAAACGAATTTTTTAACATCTTCGGGGTAAACCGCCGTCAGGTTGCCCTGTTTGAGAAAAAAGTAAAACTCCACGCAAACAAGGGACAGACGGATCTATTCGGCGATACTTCCGCCGGACCCTCCGGCTATATAGACCTCTTTTGGGAGGGCCACATACTCATCGAGATGAAAACCCCTGGTAAAGATATGACCAAAGCCTACGAACAGGCCCGGCGTTATGCCCTTGCTTTGCCAAAAGAGGTAGATATGCCCCGGGGCATTCTTATCTGCGACTTCGTCACCTTTCATTACTATAACCTACAGGAAGATGGTAAACTCTATCAATTTAGCCTTTCAGAATTGGTTGAGCATATAGAGCTTTTCGGCGACCTTGCGGGGTATAAGGAAATCGATCCCTACAAACGATGGGACCCCGTGAATATCGAGGCCGCTGAAAAAATGGGCAAGCTCCATGACCGCTTAAAGGAAATCGGCTATCAGGGCTACCAGCTTGAACTATACCTGGTCCGCCTGCTTTTTTGCCTTTTCGCCGATGATACCGGCATCTTTGAGCCTCCGAACATTTTTAACAAATACATCATGGAGCGCACCAGCGAGGACGGCAGCGACCTTGCCTTGCACCTTGCAAAAATATTTGAAGTATTGAATAAGCCAAAGCCCCAACGCCTAAAAACAATAGACGAACAATTAAATCTTTTCCCCTATGTAAATGGCAAACTATTTGAGGAACGCCTGGAGACCGCCGATTTTGACCGCCCCATGAGGGACACCCTTTTGGAATGCTGCAGTCTGGACTGGAGCAAAATATCCCCCGCAATATTCGGCGCAATGTTTCAAAGTGTTATGAATGATGAGGAACGCCATGACATAGGAGCCCATTATACCAGTGAAGAAAATATACTAAAACTTATTCGCCCCTTGTTCCTTGACGGCCTATGGGATGAATTTAACAAGATTAAAGCCCTTAACCCCGCCAACCGGGAAAGCCGGTTAATTGAATTCCATAACAAAATATCAAAATTGAAATTCCTTGATCCTGCCTGCGGCTGCGGAAACTTTCTTGTAATCAGCTACCGGGAATTACGGCTCCTGGAATTGGAAATCTTGAAAATATTACTTGGGGATAATCAGGTATTGGATGTTTCACATGAGATAAAAGTCAATGTGGACCAGTTCTACGGTATAGAAATAGAGGAGTTCCCCGCTCAAATTGCCCAGGTTGCCATGTGGCTTACGGACCATCAACTAAATATGGCCGTCCGTGAAATGTTCGGCCAGTATTTTGTCCGTATTCCCCTCATTGCCACCGCAACGATACTTTGTACAAACTCGTTAACGGTTGATTGGGAGAGCATAGTACCAAAAAACGAACTTTCCTATATTTTAGGTAATCCGCCGTTTTTAGGCGCGCGGATAATGAACAAAGTTCAAAAAGGTGAAGTTGAGCATATATTCCACGGAATGAAAGATTGCAGCAATATTGATTATGTTTCATGCTGGTATAAAAAAGCGGCAGAGTATATCCAAGGTACAGATATTGAAGCAGCGTATGTTTCTACCAACAGTATTTGTCAAGGCGAGCAAGTTCCGATCCTTTGGCCTGAATTATTAGGCAAACATGGGGTGAAAATTAATTTTGCTCATCAAACTTTTAAGTGGAGTAATGAAGCACGAGGAAAGGCCGCCGTTTATTGTGTCATCATTGGGCTGAGCCTCAATGACCGCAAGATAAAGAAACTATATCATTATGCTACAGTTACAAGCGAACCTGTAGAAATAGAGGCAAATCAAATAAATGCTTATTTGATTGATGGTCCGATAGTCTATATTGTCAAAAACAGTAAACCAATTTGCAAAGTACCTGAAATGGTTTTTGGGAATATGCCTAATGACGGCGGGAATCTTACTTTAACCTTATCGGAAAAAGAAGCGATGATTAAGGCAGACCCATCTATAGCAGATTTAATACTCCCTTTTGTTGGTGCCGATGAGTTTATCAATAATATACCGCGATTTTGCATTTGGCTTAAAGGATTGTCTCCGGCGAAATATAAAACATCAAAACCAATACAGGAACGAATAAAAAATGTAAAGGAACTTAGGGAGAATAGCACCCGTGAAGCAACGCAAAAACTAGCAGAATTTCCGACACTTTTTGGGGAGATAAGGCAGCCTGATACCGATTATATAATAATACCCCGTCATTCATCCGAGAGAAGAAAATATATCCCTATAGGCTTTTTAAGCAAAGATATTATTGTGGGTGATTCAAATATTATAATCCCCAATGCAACCTTATATGACTTTGGAATACTCACATCGGCTATGCACATGGCCTGGATGCGTTATGTTTGTGGCAGACTTAAAAGCGATTACCGCTATTCTGCTTCAATAGTTTATAATAATTTCCCTTGGCCCACCGCTACAGACAAACAGAAAAAGGAAATAGAAAAAGCCGCGCAAGAGGTATTAAATGCCCGTGGTATTTACCCAGACCTTTCCCTTGCCGTTCAATATGACAGTGACAATATGATACCCGAATTAGTAAAGGCCCACCAAAAACTTGATAAACTGGTAGAACAAGCTTATGGTAAAACCTTCACCGACGATGCTGCCCGTGTTGCTCATCTTTTTGAGCTTTATCAGAAAATGATCGGGGGATTATTTGTAGAAACGAAGCAGAGGAAAGGTAGAAGAAAATGAGTATGGAGAGTGGTTCAAATCAATTGACCACGGCCTTCTCTCCAGTTTTCCTCCGCTTACCGCCCGTCCTAGGAACCGTACGCGGTTCCTGATGAATCCCCTCGTCAAACAACAGCTTGAACGCCTCATCCGCAGTTTCCACAAAGTCCACTGCAATGGCGGACCGTATCTCCTTGTCAAGCTCCTCCCAGTCATCCTTGTTATCCGCCGGGAGTAGCACTCGTTCCATGCCGTTACGGATCGCCGCCAGAAGCTTCTCCTTGAGACCGCCGATGGGGAGGACGCGCCCGGTAAGGGTGAGTTCGCCGGTCATGGCGATGGCGGGCCGGGGGGCCTGATTGCAGAGGGTTGATAACAGCGACGCCGCCAGGGTGATACCCGCGGAAGGGCCGTCTTTGGGTATGGCCCCTTCGGGGACGTGGACGTGGAAATCGGTCTTGCCTACATCGTCGGCGGTAAAGTTGTACTGCCCCTGCTTACCCCGCAGCCACGACAGGGCGATCCGGGCGCTCTCCTTCATCACGTCCCCCAGATTCCCGGTCATGATGAGCTCTCCGTTCCCCGCATAGCGGATGGTTTCCACCGGCAGCATGGTGCCCCCGGCTTCGGTCCAGGCAAGTCCGTAGGAGACCCCCACCCGCGCTTCCTTGTACACCACATCGTCCTTGTATTTCCGCCGCCCCAACAGTTTTTCCAGATCGCCGGGGGCAACCGTCTTTTTGAATGAACTGATGGGCTTTTCTGACTCTATGCTGTACCCTTTCTGCACCGCATGCCGGGCGATACGCCTGACGCACCGGGCAATCTCCCGTTCCAGGGAGCGGACCCCGGACTCCATGGTCCAGTGGCGTACGATTTCCAGGATCGCCTCGTCCTTAAAGGTGATCTTCGCGTCATCAAGGCCGTTTTCCCGCAGTTCCTTGGGAACCAGAAACTGCTTGGCGATGGCCAGCTTTTCGTTTTCCCCATAGCCGGGAACCTCGATGATCTCCATCCGGTCCAGAAGCGGGTAGGGGATGGTGTGAAGTGAGTTGGCGGTGGCGATAAATAGTACTTTCGAGAGGTCGTAGGGAACCTCCAGGTAATGGTCGGTAAAGGTGGAGTTCTGCTCCGGGTCCAGCACCTCAAGCAGGGCCGACGCCGGGTCACCCCGGAAGTCGCTTGACAGTTTGTCGATTTCGTCCAGAAGGAACACGGGATTGCCGGTCCCCGCCTTACGCATGGACTGGAGTATCTTCCCCGGCAGGGCGCCCACGTAGGTCTTCCGGTGCCCCCGGATCTCCGCTTCGTCCCGCACACCCCCCAGAGAGATGCGTACAAAGCGCCGCCCCAGCGCGCGGGCCACGGACTTACCCAGACTGGTTTTCCCCGTACCCGGGGGCCCCACAAAACAGAGGATGGGCCCCTTGATCCCCAAATCCTGATGCTCCCGCGCGGTAAGATCCCGGACGGCGATAAATTCCAGTATCCGTTCCTTGGCCTTGCGCATATCAAAGTGATCCTCGTTCAGTACCGTTTCCGCAAGACGTAAATCCCCGGAGTCGGCACTGTACTCACTCCAGGGCAGGTCGGAAATCCATTCCAGGTAACCCCGCAGCACCCCCGCTTCGGGGGCAAAGGGCTGGAGCTTCCGTAGGCGGCCAAGCTCCTTCCGGGCCTTGAGCAGCACCTCCTCCGGGGGATGCCGGTCCTCAATGGCCCGTTCCAGGTCGGCGAATTCATCCTCGGCGCCCCCTTCCTTGCCCAACTCCTTGTTGATTTCCTTAAGCTGCTCGTGGAGTATGTATTCCCGCTGGGTCTTCTCCATTCGGCTTTTGACCTTGCCGCTGATGTTCTTCTGGATGCCGAAAATCTCGTTTTCCAGTTCCAGGATTTCCAGCAGTTTCTCCATCCGCGCCGCCGTATCCTCAATCTTGAGGAGTTCCAGCTTCCGGTCCGCCTTAATCGCCATGGTGTTGCCGATAAGGTTCACCAGCCGCTCCGGGCTTTCGGTCCGGTCCGCCGCCGAGAGGGTTTCGGTGCTGACCTTTTTGGAGAGTTCCGCGTATTGAACAAATGATTTCTGCACCGCCCGCGCCAGTGCCGCAATCTCCGGGCTCGCGATGTCGCCGGCCCCGGTAATGGGGATAGGCGCCACCCGTACCGTTGCATGGTCCTTCTGTTCCAGGGTCGAAACGATATTGGCCCGGTACTCTCCCTGCAGCACCACCCGGTAGGTGTTATCCGGGAGCTTTAGGTGCTGGACTATCTTCACCACGGTACCCACCGAGTGGGTTTCGCCGGGCATCGTGCCGTTCAGTACCGGATCGATCACGCCCCGCCGGAACGCCGAAGCCGGGAAGCCCGGCAAACCGCCGAAACCGGTTTTGGCGGCAACCTGCCGGAGTTCACGGGGAGTGTAGCGGCTATCGGCACGAGTGGAGGAAGCGGGGGGAGGGCTGTTCGCGGGGTTAGCCTTATCGGTATCGCTCCCGGTGCGTGGACTGTCTGATGATGCATCGTTTGGGGATGGGCTATTTGTACCTGGGGCTGAATTGGCCGCTTCGTTTTTGGATGAATCGGTGGGATTGCCCACTGCCGGACCACCGTTTGCGGCTGAGTTAGCCGCCTCGCTTTGGGATGAAGCTATGGGATCGCCCTCTGCCGGCTCACTTTTGGCCGTCCTATCATTAGGCGAGCCGTCCCCTGCCGAACCATCACCGGTACTTGTTGCTTTGTCTGTAGCCGGGCTATCTGCCGTCGAACTGCTGCCTTGGCCTGACCCGGTAGTCCCTTTCACTATCTTATCGTTAGGCGTGGTGTCAGGCACCTTTTTTGAACCACCCGCCGATGCCGTCCCGTCCACAGAGTGGTTACCCGCCGCCGACCCACTTGTTGGCCCAGAACTACCCCCCGTAAACCCCGAAACAGACACCGCACCGGAGGCGCCGCTTACACCCGCCGCTTCCGGGTTACTCTTGAGACACACCGCGAACAGCCGCATATCCTGGCTTAACGCCGCGTCCACCGCGCTAATCCCCGCCTTATAGGTAATAAACATGGGAATAACCGTCTGGGGAAACAGAACAAGTTCCCGCAGGGGGAGCAGGGGGAAATCTTCGGTCTGGGCCTTTCCCTTTAACCCCGAAAAAAGCCGGGAAATGCCATCGTGTTTGGAACTTTTCGGTTTCATGAAAGCGCTCCGGGGTTCAGGTCCCTCCGGCGTGCTTGCGGGAAATATGGGATTAAAAAGATGCGGGCATATACAACGTTAAACGAAATTTCTTCCTCCAACCGGCGCCAAGCATTGTAGTGGATGGAGGTATCATACGTCTTTTGAGGATTTTCGGCAATGCCGGGTACCGTTTTCGATAAAAAAGCCGCCCCATCTATGGCAAGGTCCGTACCGAACGGTACGCACGGTAGTATGAGAGGAGGCTACCCAAACAATGGGCAGCCTCCTGCTCGATTATAACGCTATCGTACGGGCTTAGCCCTTCTTGGCGATGGTGTCCGCTTCCGCCGTGATGGATAGCTCGGTTTCCTTGTCAAAGTACCGTGCTTTTTCCAGCCGGGGGGTAAAGTTCACCGTATCGCCAACCTTGAAGGTGTGTTCCGGGCCGGTACGGGCAACCAGGGGCTGGTTACCGGCGGTCAGCCAGAGGTGGATGTCGGCACCGAGGGGTTCAACTACGGTGATCTTGACGGGCAGATTGTTTTCCGCCGCCGGTTTTTCCGTGTAGGTCAGGTCTTCGGGCCGGATGCCGAAGTAGATTTCCTTGCCCACGTACTTCTTGATATCCGCCGCGTGCTGGGGAAGGGGCTTAACCTCAAAGGTTCCTTCGCCAAGAACTATGCCACCGTTCTTTTCCTCAACCTTCACGGTGATGAAGTTCATGGGAGGGGAGCCGATGAAACCGGCGACGAACTTGTTCAACGGGTAGTTGTAGAGGTTCATCGGGGAACCAATCTGTTGTACCTTTCCGTCCTTCATAACCACGATCTTGTTCGCCATGGTCATGGCTTCCACCTGATCGTGGGTAACGTAGATCATGGTGGCGTCCAGTTTGTGGTGCAGGCCGGAAATTTCGGCGCGCATCTGCACGCGGAGCTTGGCATCCAGGTTGGAAAGGGGTTCGTCAAAGAGGAACACCTTGGGGTTACGGACAATGGCCCGTCCGACGGCGACCCGCTGCCGCTGACCGCCCGAAAGGGCCTTGGGCTTGCGGTCCAGGAACTTTTCAATGTCCAGAATACGGGCGGCATCCTTGACCCGGCGCTCGATCTCATCTTTCGGCACCTTTTTGATCCGCAGACCAAAGGCCATGTTTTCATAGACCGTCATGTGGGGATAAAGGGCATAATTCTGGAATACCATAGCGATATTCCGGTCCTTGGGGGGAACATCGTTCATCAATTCACCATCGATGAAGAGCTCACCTTCGGAGATGTCCTCCAAACCGGCGACCATCCTGAGGGTTGTGGATTTACCACACCCGGAAGGCCCTACGAATACGACAAATTCCTTGTCCTCGACTACTATGTTGGCGTTGTCCACGGCGCGGACATTGCCCTCATAGATCTTACCGATACCTTTCAATTCTACCTTAGCCATACTTCCCTCCATTGGGATTAGTTTATTGAGATCAGTCTATCCCCGTTATGGGTATTTGTCAAGAAAAATCGACAAAAATTCCTGAAATTGTTTCCGGACTTGTTGCTTTTTTGGGCGGTACTGTGCTATACTTATGAGATATGTCTATGATTCGTCGCCGGGGGTCTGTTTTTACCCTGATTTTGATGATTGCTCTCTTGTCTTCCTGTGAGCTCTTCCCGGGGCTGCTGAAGTCCGACGACGTGCAGGATACCACGGGAACCTTTACCGCCTATAGTATGGCCACCAAAAAATTTTATCCCGTAAAAGTGGACCTCTTGGCGGAAAATGAGGTGTGCCTCGTCTATGGGGAGCAATCCGCAGGTATTTCTCAGATTACGGCCCAGGCCATCGCGTTGGAATACAAGAACCATATCTACAGCCAGATTACCGGCGCCTTTGGGGATTTTACCGATGTTGACGGGAACGGAAAGATCATCCTGTTTTTGCTGGACATCAAAGACGGCTATGACGCAACCATGGCCTCCTCCTATGTAGCGGGGTATTTTCACCCCCTCGATATGATTGCTTCGGGATCTAATTCAAACCGGGCGGATATGCTTTATCTGGACACCAACCCCGGCAAGCCAGGGAGTACGGAATTTTATAACACCCTCGCCCATGAGCTTCAGCATCTGATAAACTTTTCAATCCGGTACAATCGCGGGGCGTCAATATCCCAGGATGTATGGATCGATGAGGGGCTGTCCTCGGCGGCGGAATACATTTATAGCAAGACCCGCGGAATCGGGTATAATCAGGGTAAAATTGATTTTTTTAATACCGCCGCTACTCAAAATTCCGCTATTCGGGAGGGGAATAATTTTTTTACCTGGACAGAGGATGCCTATGTATACGATGAATATGTCACGGCATACCTCTTTTTTCAGTGGCTTCGCATACATGCGGCGGCATCGTTGGGCGGCGATGGGACCGGCATATACAAGGCGATAATCAATTCAGCCCATCTCAACGAGACTGCGGTGACCGATGCGGTGAAAACCATCGACCCGAAGTTGGATTCCTGGGACAAGATATTGGAAGCCTGGATTCTGGCGAATTATATCAACGCCAAAACCGGCCTGTATGGGTACCGGGGGGAAATATCAACCAATATAACCCCGTCAAGTTATAGCACAGTAAAGCTATACCCCGGCGAAGGGGTGTTCAGTGCCCTGTCCCGCACGGGATTTTTCATACCCTCCAATGCGGATACCGGTGTCCGGTATATCAAGGTCTCCAAAGCCGGGGAATTGACCTATATAGACGATTGGGGCAGCTATACCGGAACAAGCGGCGACCATCTCCTGACATTTAATACCAGTCTCACGGATCGTAAAACCGGCCACCTTACGGGCGCCTGGTCTGCAGCCCTTCCTGTCGATGCCGATCCATCCCCAGCCGCACGTTCCGTGGACACTCCCCAGAAACCCTATCCAATAGATTTCCGTCCCACCTTGCCGTTCTAAGGTTAAGCGGTTCAGCAATTCTCAATTTGCATTACCGACATATACAGGCGGTGCGGCGGGCAGCCCCCCGCCCGAGCCATCGGACCTTTGGTCCGCTGAACAACTACTTTACTCGAACGAGGCGCGTTTGCGCTTTTTAAGATTAGCGTTGCTGGCTAAGACGCTTTAGGCGTTTTTGTTGGTTGTCATAATGTCTCGGGGAGGGGCCGTCCACCGCCCCGCCTGCCGTTGTCGTCGGACCTGTAGGTCGGGTATATGAATTGCTTACTTAAAGATGGGGAAGATACGGGTGGGGTGGCGGACGGCCTGATGCCCGAACATACGACAACCTACAAAAACGTTTTGGCGTCTTAGCCGGTAACGCCAATCCTTAAGCGGGAAAAAGCGCCTCGTTCGAGTAAGGTTGTTGTTCGTCCGGGCGGGCAGCGGGTCGCCCGCCACACCGCCCATATATGCCAGTAATGCAAAGTGAGAATTGCTATAAGCAGTTCCCTTTTCTTTGATTTTCGTATAGCATAAGGAAACACAACGGGCTTTCAAAGCTCAATGAGACGGAGATTGGTTTGTTTCTAAAAAATCTTGATATTTTGGGTTTTAAGTCCTTTGCCGACCGTACACGGGTGGAATTTGCCGATGGGATCACCGCCCTTTTGGGGCCCAACGGCTGCGGTAAGTCCAATGTGGTGGACGCCATCAAGTGGGTGCTGGGGGAACAGGCGTCCCGGGCCATGCGGGCCGAAAAGATGGAAGACGTGATCTTCAACGGTACGGAAAACCGTAAACCCCTGAATGTGGCGGAGGTGACCCTGACCCTGGCCAACGAGACGGGGCTGCTGCCTATGGATGTGCCCGAGGTCCAGCTTAAACGGCGGCTCTACCGCTCCGGGGAGAGCGAGTACTTTATCAACTCCACACAGGTAAAGCTCAAGGAGGTGCGGGAGCTTTTCTGGGATTCCGGGGTGGGAAAATCCGCCTATTCGGTGATGGAACAGGGCAAAATCGACCAGGTGCTGTCTGCCAAGGCCGATGAGCGGCGCTATTTGTTCGAGGAAGCGGCAGGAATCACCCGGTTTAAGGTAAAAAGCGCCGAGGCGGAGCGTAAACTCACCAAAACCGAAGAAAATATGCGTCAGGTTGAGGGAATTCTTGGAGAAGTGAAGCGATCCTACGATACCCTCAAGGTTCAAGCCGATAAAACCATCAAATACCGGACCTTAAAGGACGAAATTTTCCACTTTGAGCTTGATATTCAGTTGTTACGGCTAAAACAGTTCAAATACGACCGTGATGAACGGAACGAGGAGATGCGCAAGCGGAACGCTGAACGGGACTCCATTCAGGCGGACATGGATGCCATCAATAAATCTCTGGAAGAGAACATGGATGTGGTCAATTCAATGGAAGAAACCCTCATTGAATACCAGAAAAACATCTACGGTCTGGCAGTGGAGAAGAACGAGCGGGAAAAAACCGCGAAGATGCTGGCGGAACAGCGGACGGAAACCAGAGCGGCGATTCAGCAGGCGGAAGGCCGGGAACGGGCCATCGGTATCAAGATTGAAGAACTCACCGACGATGCGGAGGAACAGGACGATGTGGTCCGGGACCTCCAAAAAAAAGTTCACGATATAGAAGACAACATCCGCTCCTTTGAGGAGAATATCCAGCTTGCCGCCTCCCGGATTGGGGAGAACGACCAGAATATACGCCGGAACGATGAGGAAATCCATCACCTTGAATTGGAGCGGGGCGGTTACGAAAACGATTTGGAGGCCATCACCGACGACATTGTAGCGGCGTTGGACGCAGGCCTTAAGGAAGCGGGGTACTCTGCGGCGGAACGGCGGAACACCGAAGCGGCTATGGAGAACAGTCTGGGCCTCCTGCGGACCCTCCTTGCGGGCCGGGAAGCCTTACTGCGGGATTTGGCCGCCGCAGCGGAACGGACTGCCAACGGCGGCGCTGCTCCCGGCGGAGAGGATCTGCGCCGTATCGCCGATGGTCTTGCCACGGCGCTGGCCGAAGCCGCCGAACACGCCGACACTGCCCGCACCCTGTTTGAAGCCTACCGGAAAAGTACCCCTTCATTTTTGGATGAATTTTTGGCGCCCGAAGGGATCATCACCAAAAAGCGGGCATTGGACGGCAAAATCCGGGCCGCTAAGGATGGGGCCGCAGAACGGCGGGAAAAAATCATCAAACTTAGAGGTGAAAACGCGGAACTTAACGCCAAAATCGACGAGTACCGGAAAACTCTGGAGGAACTCCGGGTAAATAGGGTACGGCTGGCAACCCAGGCCCAATCCGCCGAGGAACAGGCCAAGCTCATACGCCGGGAACTGGCGGGTCAGGAAGCGCTGCTCAAGACCGTTCAGGACGAACTGTTCCTGAACCGCAAACGGTTTGACGAAATTGAAGAGCGTATCTCCGACACGGCGGAGGAAATCGCCGACATTGAGAAGCGGGGTAATCAGCTTACTGCGGACCTGGAAAAGCTGGAAAAGGACATTGCCAAGCGGAACGGCGATGTGGCGGGGAAGCAGGAGACCATCAAAAAGCGGATGACCGACCTTGCCAAAATCCAGGAGCGGCTGGAAAAGGCGCACATGGAACTGGTACAGTCGGAAACGGAAATCAAAAACATTCAGGACAACTTTAGGGAGACCCATTCACGGGACCTGATGGAATTCGAGGAGCGGATCTTCACCATAACGACGGCGGCGGCGGAACTGCGGGAAAACCTCGCCCGGTCGCGGGCGGGTCTGCGGGACCTTGGGGCGGTAAACCTTATGGCCCCGGAAGAATTCGCCGAAACCAAAGAGCGATTCGACTTTCTCTCCGCCCAGCTTGCGGACCTTACCAAAGCACGGGACGACCTGGAAAACATCACCGCCGAAATCCGGGCGGAATCGTCGGAACTGTTTCTGGCAACCTACAACAAGATCAAGAAGAACTTTCACAATATGTTCCGCCGCCTCTTTGGGGGCGGCCGCGCGGAACTGCGGCTCCAGGACTCCAACCACGTACTGGAATCGGGGATCGAGATTTACGCCCAGCCTCCGGGCAAAAAGCTGGAAAACATCACCCTTCTTTCCGGCGGTGAAAAATCCATGACCGCCGTGGCCCTCCTCTTTGCCACCTACATGGTCAAGCCCAGCCCCTTCTGTCTTTTGGACGAAATCGACGCCGCCCTGGACGAGCAAAACGTAAACCGCTTTGTCCAACTGCTGCGGGAATTCGGCACCACGAGCCAGTTCATCGTCATCACCCACAACAAGAAGACCGTGACCGGCGCGGGGACCCTCATCGGGGTTACCATGGAAGAGTCCGGGGTAACGAAGGTTATCTCGGTGCGGCTGGAAAACGAAGAAGGCGGCCCTTCCGAACCGCTCCCGGACCCGGAGCCCTACGAGGAAGAGGAAGTGGAGCCCGAAGAAGGCCGGGAACTGCCGGTAGGTGTCGACGACCCGGCGCTGGTAAGAGAGGAGACGCTGCGCCCCATTCGGTTTGGGGGAAGCGGTGCGGCACGAGAAGCAGATGTTAGCGAGCGTGAGGTGACGGCTTCGGAAGGGGCAGCAGACGGCACGATCGGGAATAGCGAAGGGCAGACGGACGCGGGCAAGACCGATACAGAGACTTCCAATCTGCCATACCCATAAATGTACGTAATCCGCCATATACCGGGTTGTCTGTCATAGCAGTAAATATCCCATTGATTGTGTGGCGGTTTGTTTTTTGAGTGATTGATAAAGCTGCGGTATGATATACATTTGGAAAATTGGGAGGGGCGTTAGTTACTATTTGCGGAGTATATAATGTAGTATACTTCTGTCAATATGCAAAACACAAACCTTTGGTGGAAAGAGCGAGTTGTTTATCAGATATACCCCCGGAGCTTTCAGGACTCTAACGGCGATGGCATAGGGGACATTCCGGGTATCATTTCCCGGCTTGACGAACTGGCGGCGCTGGGGATTGGCATCATCTGGCTGTCGCCGGTGTACCGCTCCCCGGACGCAGATAACGGGTACGACATCAGCGATTACCGGAGCATCGATCCCAGGTTCGGGACTATGGATGATATGGACGCCCTCATCGCAGAGGCGCGTAAGCGGGACATTAAAATCATCATGGACCTGGTGATTAACCACACGTCCGACGAGCACGAATGGTTCCAGAAAAGCCGGGACAAAAACAGCCCCTACCGGGATTACTACATCTGGCAGCCCCCAAAAGGCGGCGTTCACGGCCAAGGCCGCAAATCACAGCCCAATAACTGGACCAGCTTCTTTATGGAAGATGTTTGGGAGTTTGATGAACAGAGCGGCGAATACTATCTCCACCTGTTCCACAAAAAACAGCCCGACCTGAACTACAAAAACCCAAAAGTGATAGAAGAGATCAAGGGGATACTGCGGTTCTGGCTCGATAAGGGAATCGCCGGGTTCCGCTGTGACGTAATCAATATCATCTACAAGACGAGTTTGGCGGACGGCAAACAGCGCGGTATCCTGCCGGGAATGGAATGGTACAAATCCCAGGAGGGGAACCACGCGATACTCCAGGAACTTCGCCGGGACGTACTGGACAAGTACGACTGTTTTACTGTGGGTGAAACTGTGATGGTTGACCTGGACGAAGCGAAAGCGCTTTGCGATACCGGCCGGAAAGAACTGGACATGTTGTTCTATTTTGAACACCTTGAGGTGGACCGGCGTATATCCCGGTTCATCCCGAAAAAATTTAAAGCAGAAAAACTGTTGGCGGTATTTACCAAGTGGCAGCAGGGGCTTGAGTGGAACGCGGTGTATCTTGAAAACCACGACCAGCCCCGGATCGTGTCCCATTATGGGGTCGATGAGGTTCCGGGTATCTTATGGTTCCGCAGCGCAACACTGCTGGCGATTCTGGAGTTCACCCTCCGGGGCACCCCCTTTATCTACCAGGGCCAGGAAATCGGCATGACCAATTTTGATTTTACGAGTCTTGATCAGGTGAAGGACGTGGAGAGCCACAATCTTAACCGGTTGATGAAGCGTTACCACATCCCGGCGTTTCTGCGCTGGAAGTGGCTGAAGGCATCCTCCCGTGACAACGCGCGTACTCCGGTTCAGTGGAGCGCCGAAGACGGTGCGGGCTTTACCACCGGCACACCCTGGCTCGGCATCAACCGTAATTATAAACGGATAAACTACGCATCCCAGAAAAAGTGCAGAGGTTCTATTTTAGACTATTACAAAAAACTTATCGCCCTGCGAGCCGGAAGCGAAACCCTGAAATATGGCGAGTTTAAGCCCATAGGATCAAAGGGCGGCATCATCGCCTATGAGCGGACACTGGGGGACGAAACCTGGACGGTACTACTCAACTTTTCCCGGAAGCCCGCCGGAACCGCGTTTCTGGAAAAGACCGCAACGGGCAGCCTCCTTATAAGAAGCAGTTCCACTATCGCTTTTTCAAATGCCGACAGAAAAGAACTGACCGAAACCCTGCTGCCCTATGAGGCGCTGGTACTAAAGGAGTAGCAAGATGGAAACCAAACAGGAAAGCCCCCTGCGGGGAGGGCGGCGCAACAAATACTGTTTTGGCCTTGGTACGGTAGGCCGGGATATGTTCTACACCATGGAGAGCATGTTCCTCATGATCTACCTTTCGGAAGTACTGCGGCTTCCCGACAGTACTCTGCTGTTAATGACGGGCATCCTCACGGCGCTGCGGGTGTTCGATGCCTTTAACGACCCCATTATGGGGATTATCGTGGACAATACCCGGAGCCGGTGGGGCAAGTTCAAACCCGGTATGTGCGTTGGGGCGCTGGCAGGCGGCGTGTTCATGGTGCTTATGTTTTCCAACCTGGGGCTTTCGGGCGCGGCGTATGCGGTGGTGTTTGCCCTGTGTTACCTGGGCTGGGATGTCTTCTACGGCCTCAACGATATTTCCTACTGGTCCATGCTGCCCGCCCTCACTACCGATCAAAAAGAACGGGAGCGAATCGGCGCCTTTGCCCGTATCTGCGCCAACATCGGCCTGTTTGCGGTGGTGGTGGGAATCATCCCGGCTACCGGTGCATTGGGTTCCCTCCTGGAGAACGAGAAACAGGGGTGGTTCGTCTTCGCCCTAATCATCACCTTCCTCATGATCGCTTTCCAGATGATCACCCTCTTTGGGGTCAAGGAACGGAAGGACTATTTTAAGCAAGAAGAGAAAACATCGTTTACGGAAATGTTCCGGGTCATCTTTAGAAACGATCAACTGTTGTGGGTGGCAGTCTCCATGGCTCTCTTTATGATTGGCTATTGTACCACCACTAACTTTGGCCTTCACTTTTTTAAATACATTTACGGTGATGCGGACATGTATTCTATTTTCGCGCTGGTTCTGGGGGTTTCCCAACTCTCCGCTTTGGCGATCTTCCCTCTGGTAAGCAAAAAGCTATCTCGCAAAAAGGTGTACAGCTGTGCCGCCGTTTTAGTGGCGGCGGGGTACATCCTCTTTTTCTTTTCTCCCATGAACATCTTTATCATCGGCATTGCGGGAGTGTTGCTTTTTGTGGGAGAGGCTTTTATTCAAATACTGATGCTGATGTTTCTGGCGGACACCATCGAGTACGGTCAATGGAAATCGGGGAAGCGCAACGAAAGTATCACTTTTTCTGTTCAGCCCTTTATCAACAAGATAGGCGGCGCGCTGGCCAACGGCGTCCTGGGGGTAACTCTGGTTAAGTCCGGGGTAAACAAAGCGGAATCTGCGGCGGCGGTAACCACTGCCGGGGCTCTTATCCTCAAGTCGGCTATGCTGCTCCTGCCCCTGGTGATTATCGCGGCAGGGTTTTTCATATACCTTACCAAATACAAGATTGACGAGAAATTCTACGCAAAGATTATCGGCGACCTGAAGGAGCGGGGGGATATAAAGGGTTAGAGGGGGTTCCCGGTATTGTCTGAGTTAAACTCTGGCGGTACCAGCCTCCTTTTTCGCCGAAATTTTTCACCTCAATCCCGCTTACATATCCGCTGTTGAAAACCCCGCAAACGTCACCGCATAATCCCGGTGATTCTCTATTAGTCCTGCCGCTTTTGCTTCCAGTTCCTTCATCTTGATTTCTTTTGCCTGCAATTTTACTTCACCGATAAGCATCTCTTTTTTTGTGTCGTTCACGGCGACAATGTCAATTTCATTCAGGTTACCTTTCTCCCACCACGAGCCGATTGCCGAATACTTGCCGGAAAGAATGAGTTTTTCGCGGAAATACTTTTCCAGTATCCGCCCGGCATACGTGGTATAATCCCGGTCAAGAATGTTCCTGATATACGCACGGTTGCCGATTTCAATGGCGCTGCGGTATTTGTAAATAAACCGAAACCAAAAGGTAAGAAAGTTGTCATCAATCGTATACCGTATCTGGCGTGTTCCGGGTTTGGCAAACAGGGGAATAACGCGCTTAATCAGCATAAAATCATTTTCCAGCCGCTCAATGTGCGGCCCCACCGACTGCCCGATAATGCTTTCAATATCGGGGCGGGATGTCTTTGACGAGGCGATCAGTGAGAGTATCGAAAAATAGGTGGTGTAATCTTTGCCGAATTCTTCAATAAGCAGATTGCGCCCTTCATCAAGAAAGAAAGAGTTTTCCTCAAGCAGCGTGTCAAGTATCTTTTTATGGGTAAAGGCCTTTTCGTTTATCAAGAGCTCAATATAGCGGGGGACGCCGCCCGACGCGACATACAGGGCGAGTAGGTCGCGGTTCGCGGCATGGGGGCTGTAATCGGTAAGTATCTGCTTTTGGGTATCCACCGAAAACGGCTTGAGCAGCAGCCGGTGATCAGCCCGTCCGAACAGCGGTTCGTGGGCATTTTCAAATATCCGTTTCATCAGCGAATACACCGACCCGCAGAGTATCAGATGGAGCTTTGCTTTGTTCTTATAGGTGTCCCAGAGGTTTTGCATTTCACTGTACACCGCGCTGTTTATCGTAAGAAATTCCTGAAACTCGTCAATGACGAGCGAAAAACGCCGCGACTGGGACAGAATCATCAGGAACTTAAACACGTCTTTAAAAAGGTGAAACTCCCCCGGTACATCCACATGCAGGGTTTCTTTTATAATGCTGACAAACTCGTCGCACAGCATCGCTTCGTTTTTTTTTGTCGCAAAGAAATAAACCGATGGCGTGTTCGAGTCGGTTTCAAGCGCCTCTCGAATCAGCGTTGTCTTCCCGATGCGCCGCCTGCCGATGACAACTGTCATCTGCCCTGCCGTATGGGCCTGTTTGTTCCACCCCTGTAACTGGGCTATCTCTTTTTCCCTGCCGTAAAACTCCATACCATACCCCCGGCCGCCGTATAATGGCCATTATCGTAGCGTAGACTACTGTAGCGTAGACTACTGTAGTACAGGCTACAATAGTTTGGGGAATAAGTCAATAGACTTGTATCGGACTTTAGTCCGCGACAACCCGGTTGGTTGTCGCGGACTAAAGTCCGACACAAGTCTTGCAGTTTTTCAGGCTAAAGCCTGCAGACCAATCAGACCTATGGTCTGCGGTCTGACAAAACTGCGTTTTTTAGCGGAAGTTATTCGGAAACTGAAGTTTCCGAATAACTCTAATAATGCGGCGGCTTCCGGTTCGGTATATCTTCCAGTTCCTGGTTGATTTGCAAAACTCTTGTCTTCAGGGCGTTATGTTCTGCGGTGAGTTTGTCCATTTCGGCGTTACGGCGGACCACTTCATCCTGAAGGCGGGTTAAAAAATCCTCAAGAAAGGCGAGTTTGGTCTCGATTTTTTCCAGCCGCCCGTCCGGGGCTTGTTGATCCATCGGCGTTTACTATATACTATAAAAAAGCGTTATCATAGGGGGCTTTTATGAGCGAAGTGGATTTTACCATAGAAGATATAGGCCAGCGAAAGATTCAATCACCTATCACCATGTCGAAGGTCGAGGGTGATTTTACTGCGGATTATGTTACCGATGATGAGTTTGTCCTGCCCGACGCGGCGGTTACGCTCGGTGCCCAAAAGCCGGTTAAACGGAATCAGGTTTTTGAACGGGCGGGGCCACGGGAATTCATCTATTTTATGCCCAAGCATGTCCATGCGGGGATTGTAAGCTGCGGCGGTCTGTGTCCGGGGATTAACGATGTAATCCGGGCCATTGTCCGCTGTCTCTGGTACCGCTACGGGGTACGCCGGATTTCCGGCATCCGGTATGGGTACAAGGGTTTCCTCTCGGATGAGGATAAGTTTGCCACCATGCCGCTGGGCCCGGATACGGTGGATAATATTCACAAGATTGGGGGTACCTTTCTGGGCAGTGCCCGCGGGGGCGGCAAAGAGGTTTCCCGGATTGTGGACGCCATGGAGCGGCTTAACCTCAACATGCTCTTTACCATCGGCGGCGACGGGACCCAGAAAGGTTCTATGGAGATCGCCGATGAAATTATCGCCCGGAACCTCAAAATCGCCATGATTGGTATTCCCAAGACGGTGGATAATGATTTTTCGTATATCCAGCAGTCCTTTGGGTTTAACACGGCGGTGGCCAAGGCGGTGGAGGCGGTGACGGCGGCCCACATGGAGGCCCATTCCCAGATTAACGGTATCGGCCTGGTAAAGGTGATGGGCCGGGAGTCGGGGTTCATTGCCGCCCATACTGCCCTGGCAAGCCACGAGGTAAATTTCGTCCTGATTCCTGAAGTTCCCTTTGAGTTGGAAGGCCCCAATGGGTTCTTGCACCATCTGGAAGAACGGGTACTGAACCGTAAACACGCGGTGGTGCTGGCGGCGGAGGGGATTTTACAGGAACAACTGGTCAAGGAGAAGAAAACCGACGCGGGCGGGAACGCGAAGATCGCCGATGCGGGGATGTACCTTAAGGAGCGGATTCAGGAGTATTTTGATGCCAAGGGGATTGAAACCAACCTGAAATATATCGACCCCAGTTACATGATCCGTTCCGCCCCGGCGGCCCCCAGCGATTCCATTTACTGCGAACGGCTGGGCAACGCGGCGGTTCACGCGGCTATGGCGGGGAAGACCAAGCTGCTTATCGGCCTCGTGAACAACGAGTTTGTCCATCTGCCCATGAAGGTGGCGGTCCACCGCAACCACGTAAACCCCGAAGGCAGTCTCTGGCGGGATACCCTGGACGCGACCCATCAGCCTCCCCTGATGGTGAATAACCCGCTGGGTCATATCTTCGGCGCCGCCGCCGCTAACTGACCGGCCGCCATATACACCAGCGGGATGGTATAGGCTTTACCCCGTGGATGAAAAGTTCCCTTGAGGGTGATGCGCGTATCCGTTGCGGCTGAGGCCGCCGGCTGGGACGGTGCCGGTACCGTCGCCTTTACCGCCGATAGTTCGGTTTTCATCCCATCGGGGTGTTCAAGGCATACCCCGTCAAGGGCTTCGAGCAGCCGAAAAAACAGCATCGGACCGCAGGTCGTCGGACCGCAGGTCCGCTTGATACCCGTCGATGTACTCTCACCGGCTTGGCTCAGACAGGACAGTATTTCTGCTCCCACGATATTTTTTTCCGTCAGGTAACGGAGCAGGGCCGTACATTCGGTGAGGATTTCTGCTCCGGTGAAAACCGGGGTAAATTCCAGTGACGTATGCAGGGTCCGCATCACCGCCATAAGCAGGGGATTGAAGAGCAGCTTTTCCTGTTTAATATAATAGAATGCGCCGATCCGCCGGTAGGCGTTATTGACGAGGGCGCCGGTCTTTTCCCGGTCCAGGGCAAAGGCTTTGGCGAAAAAGGGCGCACCAAAGTCGTCAAGGCCGGGACCAGAGAACAGGCTAAATGCTTCGGCGGTGATCTTTTTGTATACCGAAAAATCGGCTTGATCAAACACAAAATCGTTTAAGGCCGCGCCGGGTTTGGCCTTGTTAAAGTCCAGCTTACCCAGTTCATCCTGTACCGCGCAGATTCTGAGATAGCGGCGGTGGAGCCGTTCTCCGATGAGGCCGGAGCGGGTGACCATAATGGCGGCGGCGGCACCCGCAACATTCGCCGCAATAGCCGTGCCGGACCGTGCCATACCGCCTGCACTATCCGGTGTAGTCGCAGTACCGGGCCGCGTCAGCGTTGTCAGACTCCCCAGCACCGGCATTTGCGGTGCGTCCGGCGGTAAGGCACCTAATGCACCGAGTAACGCCGATACATCAGCGCGGTCAAGGTCCTGGTTTTTGAGACCCGCACAAAACCGGTTAAACACTGAATTGGCGCCAGTTCCGCTGGAACTGAGGGTACCAATAGTATTATCGCTCATATAGCTCGTGGAGAAAGAGGGTGGCCGCTTGGGCCACATTGAGGCTTTCGATATTCCCGCTGCCGGGAATCCGTACCAGAGCTGAACAGTGATCCTGCACTTCACGGGGCAGGCCGGTTTCTTCGTTCCCCACCACCAGGGCAATGCCGGGCTTTTCTGTTTTTAAGGCCGCCCCCCGTTCCCGGATAATGGCGGGCAGGTCCCGGATGCGCCGCCGGGCCCGCATCTCCGCGCCGATGGTGATCACCTGTCCCGACAGGGCATTGAGAAAGGCGGCGGTACTCCGTACGGTACGAAACGTAACGTGTTCCATGCCCCCTTCGGCAACCCGGTACGCGCTGGTGGTCAGCCGGGCTTCAACATCCGCCTCACTGATAACCACAAAATGCGCGTCAAAAAACGCCGCAGACCGGACCATAGCCCCCAGGTTGTGATCGTTCCCCACCGAATGGAGGATGAGCCCCACCTTGCCCTCCGCCGCCCACAGGTCGATGTCCTCCTGCGTGGCGCTTTCCACTACCGGTTCTTCGATCATGGCCACCACCCCCTGATGCCGGGGGCTTTTGCATAACCGTTCCAGTTCATCATCATCACACAGTTTATAGGGCCGCTTCCGTTCCGCAAGATTCTTGCACACTTTGGTGAACTGCGGCAACCGCTCCTCACGCAGAAAGAGGCGGTTGATTTTTTCAGGATGATATTCCCCCAGAGCCGCCGCCGCGTTATATCCGCAAACGGCGAGTTCCTGGGTTAGTTTGTTCCGCATGGGGTTAGTATATGACATTTGGCGGAAATACATAAGCGGGTACATGTAGCAATTCTCAATTTGCATTACTGGCATATATGGGTGGTGCGGCGGGCAGCCCCCCACCCGAGCCAGATGAACAACTACTTTACTCGAACGAGGCGCGTTTGCGCTTTTTAAGATTAGCGTTGCTGGCTAAGACGCTTTAGGCGTTTTTGTTGGTTGTCATAATGTCTCGGGGAGGGGCCGCCCGCCGCACCGCCCACCGTTATCGGGTATATGAATTGCCTACTTTAAGATGGGGAAGATACGGGTGGGGCATTTCCGGCGGTTAAAATGGGAATTGCTGGGGTACTAACCGCCTATTAGACAAATGGCGCCATGCGGG
>BNVD01000009.1 GCA_025997835.1 Spirochaetia bacterium | reverse complement strand
ATATCTTAAAATCCGCTCAGATCGAAGAACTGGTAAGCGACGAGCTTAATTACCGTAATTCGCAGCTCTTGCGCCTTAAAGACGAAATTCTCGACCTTGAAGACATGGACGAAACCATCTCCCTTACCGATTTCACCCTTGACGATTTCCGTCTTGAACTTTCGGATTTTATAGCGAATAACAAAAAGAGCCTTGAAGATTCCCCTCTGGGGATGTACGCCATCGGTAAATGCAAAGCTGTCCCTGACAGCACGAAAACTGAAATAATCACGCCGGGGGTAATTTTCTGTCTTGCCCAGAAAAAGAACGATGCGGAAAACAATAAAATAAATCCCCTTAATCCCTATTATCTGGTATATATCCGTGATAACGGGGAAGCGCGTTATACGTACACCCATTCAAAGCAGATACTTGAAATGTTCCGCCAAATCTGTCAGGGTGAGAACACTGCGTATGAAAACCTTTGCGCCCTGTTTAACGCCGAAACAGATAACGGCAAAGGTATGACAAAGTACTCCGCCCTATTAAAGAAAGCGGTGGAGGCCACAATTCAGGCGGCGGGGAAAAAAGGTAATTTGAACCTTTTAAGCGGGAGAGGCGGCTTGCTTATTCCGCAAACAGCGCAGTTGTCCGCAATGGACGATTTTGAACTGGTAACATGGCTGGTGATCAAGCAGGAATAGTGGTAGAAAAAAATGGAAAAAGAAACGATACAAACGGCCATTAAAAATTTTACTCAAGCCAATTTAACAGAAAACGCGATAAATCTTTTTAAGTCTCTGGGTTACAACACCAGCCGCAATAATCCGTTACCGCAGAAAACTTTTGATTATTTCAAATCGGCCTTTCCGCTGCCTGAAACGTTCAATGCCCAAAAAGCCGGCACAAGCGAATGGAAATACTTCGATATCCTGTTTCAATTATCCAATACCGAAATTGCCGGTCAGAATGAACTATGGGATAACAGACAGATTGACAACAAATTAATCGAATCATATTTATTTGTTGTTATTTCACTTACCAAAAATGAATACTCGCGTTCGCATCTGGCGCGGATTTGCCGCGAGGTAAACAAGATTTTCCCCATGCCGGTACTGGTGTTATTCCGGTACGGAGCATATATCACCCTTTCGGTAATTGACCGGCGCATAAACAAACGGCGCGGCGACAAGGACGTGCTGGAACACGTTACGCTTATCAAAGATATTTCCATTGACAATCCGCATAGGGCGCATATCGAAATACTGTTTGATTTTTCTTTCAATGAACTAGCGGTAAAATATCCAGTTACGAACTTTGTTGAATTACACGATGCGTGGCAAAAGATACTTGATACAAAAGAACTGAACAAACGCTTTTACCGCGAATTGTCGCACTGGTACTTTTGGGCAATGCAAAAGGTGGTGTTTCCTAATCCGCATAATGAAGAGGACCATAATGCAAAAAGCCTGATACGGCTTTTAACGCGCCTTTTGTTCGTGTGGTTCGTAAAAGAGAAGGGGCTTGTGCCGCCTGAATTATTTGACGAGTCCTTTGTTGCCGGTTTGCTTAAAACATTTGATCCGCGCAACGAGCATGGTATAAAAAATCAAATGAAGAGCAGCGGCGCTGTAAATAACAGCGGTTACTACCGCGCAGTTTTACAAAACCTGTTCTTTGCGACTTTGAATCAGGAATGCGGACAGCGGGCGTTCCGCAAGAAAGGCCAGAACCAGAACGTGACAACCCTTTTCCGCTACGAAGATTATTTTACCGATGTACGCAAATTCAAAACCCTGCTGGATACCGTACCGTTTATGAACGGCGGGCTTTTTGAATGTCTTGATAAACCCGACCAAATAAAAAAAGGCAAAGAAGGAGGCGTCCTCATCAACCATGAAGACGGTTTTTCCGACCGCGCCGATAATGTTCTTTGTGTGCCCGATTACCTCTTTTTCTCAAGGGATGAACATGCCGATATTTCTGCGGAACTTGACGACACCAGGTTGAAGGATGTAAAAGTTGACGGCCTTTTAACGATACTCAACAAATACAAGTTTACCGTGGCGGAAAACACGCCGATTGAGGAAGACATCGCCCTTGACCCTGAACTGTTGGGCCGTGTTTTTGAAAACCTCCTTGCAAGCTACAATCCCGAAACCAAAACAAGCGCCCGTAAACAAACCGGCAGTTTTTATACGCCCCGCGAGATTGTCGATTACATGACCGATATTTCAATTAAGGCGTATTTACAACAAAAATTGATAGAAAAAGCGGGTATGAACGGCACAGAAGCCGATGCCGCATTGGAATTACTCATCGGCTATTATGAAAGCGAGCATGTCTTCAACGATGCGCAGATAGCGGTTTTAATAGACGCTATTGATACCTGCAAGATTCTCGACCCCGCCTGCGGTTCCGGCGCGTTCCCGATGGGGGTTCTGCATAAACTCACGTTCATTCTCGGCAAGCTCGACCCGCACAATAAGCTGTGGGCGCAAAAACAGCGGGAGAAAGCCGAAAAAATAGATGACGCCGATATTCGGGATAAAACCATTGCGGATATTGAAGCGGCCTTTGCGCGTAATGAACTTGATTACGGGCGCAAGCTCTATTTGGTAGAAAATTGTATCTTCGGTGTTGATATACAAAGTATTGCGATACAGATCAGCAAGCTGCGCTTTTTTATATCCCTTATCGTTGACCAAAAAACCGATAGCAGCCGTGACAACTTCGGCGTCCGCCCCCTGCCGAACCTTGAAACAAAGTTTGTCGCCGCCAATACGCTGATTGGCCTGGAAAAGCCGCCGGAAGCAACCGCGCTGTTTAACGAGCATAAAGAGCTTGATGCGTATAAAGCGGCGTTAAAAAACGTGCGGCACCGGCTTTTTTCGACAAAAACACCGGCGACAAAAAACAAATTCCGCGCTGAAGACAAAGCGATACGCGGGCAAATCGCCCAAATCCTGATAGATGACCGCTGGAGCGATGCATCGGCAAAACAAATCGCCGCCTGGGAAATTGATGATCAAAACGCCTCCAGTTCCTGGTTTGACGGCGAGTGGATGTTCGGCGTTGACGGCGGGTTTGATGTGGTGATTGGGAATCCGCCGTATTTAAAAGAAAGGGATAATAAAAAATATTTTGATATAGTGAATTCAACGGCCTTTGGTCGGTTTTATCATCAAGGCAAAATGGATTACTGGTTTTATTTCTTACACAAAGCTATTGATTTAACTAGCGGAAATGGTATCATAACTTTTATTACATCTCGTTACTGGTTAAATAGTACAGGTGCTACAAAGCTGATTAAACGTGTGTCGGATCAGTTATCAGTTATTTCATTTGTTGATTTTGGAAATATTAAAACATTTGAAAACGTTTTGGGTTATCATATGGTGTCACTTTACAGCAAGGTTTCTAGTAATAATAATGTTCTGTATAAAAAAGTAAAAAACCTCAATGCAATTTTTGCTAACACGTCGAATGAAGATGTAAGTGTCGAGATACTTAAAAAGGATAAAATTATAACGTCAAAGTATCAAATAATACTTGATAACAGAGTACAGCTTGTTGATACTATAACACTTGGAGATGTTTGTACTGTTTCTCAGGGGGTAGTAGAAGCACCAGATAGAATTAGTAAAAAATCGTTAAAGATGGCTGATAATCGAAATGTATTTTTTGGGCAAGGCGTTTTTGTTTTAACCGAGGCCGAAAAGACAGCCTTGTCATTATCTCCAGAAGAAGAACAGATTGTTAAGAAATATCTTGATGGTAGGGATATTAACAGGTATACACTATCTTTTGCTGAAACATATTTGATATATGCAGACAAGGAAGCAAAGCAGAAAATTCAATATAATAAAGATTACCGCAACATTAAAAATCATTTAGATGCAATGTCTGTATATATTACCTCCTCCAATGGTCCGTATGGAATCCACAGACCAAGAAACAGAGAATATTTTGAACACGAGAAAATTATCACTCCGTCAATGTTTAAAGAAAACAAATTTGCATATGACACTGAGGCTCACTATGTAGGAATGTCTTTTAATATAATAACAAAATCAAATAAAAATTTTCCGCTTATTTACTTGCTTGGCATACTAAACTCAAAATATGCATTGTCTTGGTTTTATCGAAACGGTAAACATCGAGGTGCTGGTGTTGATATAGGAGTTGACAAACTTCGTGAATTTC
Source organism: Spirochaetia bacterium (assembly GCA_025997835.1). Classification (GTDB taxonomy): domain Bacteria; phylum Spirochaetota; class Spirochaetia; order Treponematales; family Breznakiellaceae; genus BNVD01. The sequence goes on along the minus strand of BNVD01000009.1, from coordinate 22,712 downwards.
CATTGCCTAAATCAAATAATAAACGAGAGCAAATAATTTCAATTGTTGACCAAATCATCGCCTTGAAAGCCGCCGACCCACAGACGGATACGAGGGGACTGGAGGCTCGGATTGACGGGATGGTTTATAAATTGTATGGATTGACAGAGGAGGAGATTAAGGTGATGGAGGGGAAGGGATGAAAAAATCTATCATTGATAATTTGAGTACGCTTTTGCCAATTACAATAAGTATTTGTTCGGCAATATGGACGTTTTTTATCTGGAAACGACAAAAGCATATGGAGGATAAATTTACTCGTAGCTTGGCGGCATATGATATTGTTCTTCATAAAGAGTTTGCATTTTATGAAAAGTCAGATGCCATATATGCACAGCTGATTCCGTGTGTACACGACATCATTGATAACTTGACAAATGATCCGCACCCTATAGAATTTAATTTGTCAGATAGAAAAAAGATAGCAAAAAGTAATTTTGTGATGTTCTGTGAAAAAACACTAGAGTTAAAAAATATTACTCTGCAATATGAGATATATTTACCTGAAAAGATGAGAGATGCTACCAGCATATCTGTCGGTGCTATGCAAGGTAGTGTAAAAACTATTGACGATGAGTTGAAAAAATTACATAGCGACCGGGTAGGCGAGATAAATTTGCAGAAATGCCGAGAAGTGAAAGATTTGTTATTGTTGTCATTTGCCACCGTTCGTGGTTTTATGATAACCAGATTAAGAGAATTAACGAGGACATGAGACATTTGCTCACTTAGTGTGGAGGGGGAGGGATAAACTATGGCTAATGAAAACACAGCCTTAACAATTAAAATTGATTACGAAGACTCAATCTCTTTGGCAGATTTCCAAAAATCGTTAGAAGGATGGAATAGCCAATATATCACACATATTTCCCGAACCAATGTAGAAAATATGGGCGATGTATTGCTCATTAAAGAAATAAAGCAAGAATGCATTTTTATAGAATTAGCATCTTCAATCATACCATTATTCAGTGACTATAATACGGTTATCGATTTTTTTGTATCCATGAAAAGTTTATTTTCATGGCTTACTTCAAAAATTGGTCCTAAACCCTCAATGGAAATCGAGGATTTAGAAAATGCAAAAAAAATTATCGCACCGGTTAATAACCATAATGGTCGACAAATAAATATTTCAATCGAAGGAAATAATTATGCTCCTATCGTAATTGATTCTGGTAATGCACGAACTATTGCACTCAATGCAGATGAAGAAATAAAAAAACTTAGTGCGCCTGAGAAAGAAAATGAAAGTGACGAAAATAAAGAAAAGGTTATTTTAAAATTTATTCAAATCAAAAATGATGAATCTGACAACAAAAATACGAAGGGTGTAATATCAGAAATAGACAAAGTGGGACACCCCGTTATGTTTTCTTCTGGAATAAAGAGTAACATTCTACAAGAAACAGATAATCCGTTTTTAAAAAATTATTTGGTAGATGTTAAGGTCAACAAAATTGATAACGTTATAAAGTCATATACGATCTTGGAATTACATGATTCATACATAGATGAAGATAATCAAAACGAAGGGGGATTATTTGACTAGGCAAATAAACAGGGTAATCCTTGCCGCTAAGGCCGCCGACCCTCAGGCGGATACGAGGGGGCAGGAGGCGCAGATTGACGGGATGGTGTATGAGTTGTATGGTTTGATGGAGGATGAGGTGCGGGTGATGTATCCGAGATTTCCGTTGAGTAAGGCGGAATATGAGAAGGATCAAGGCGTAAACAATGAATAAACGTTATCAGGTTTTTATAAGTTCAACTTATGCGGATTTAGCAGAAGAACGGCGATATGTCATGCAAGCTCTAATGGAAATGGATTGTATTCCAGCCGGAATGGAATTATTTCCTGCTGTTGATGAAGAACAATGGGAATATATAAAAAAAGCAATAGATGAATGTGATTATTATCTGCTAATAATTGGCGGTAGATATGGTTCGACGACTAATGAAGGTATAAGTTATACTGAAAAAGAATTTGATTATGCGGTAGGGAAGGGCTTAAAAACTATCTGTCTTATTCATAAAAACCCTGGTCAAATACCATTTGATAAATCAGAAAAAACTCCTGAAATGCAAAAGAAATTAAAAGAATTTTGTGAGAAAGCAAAAAAAGGGCGTTTGGTAAAGCATTGGGAGAAACCGGAGGAATTGCAAAGCTTGGCAATATCAAGCTTGACGAAAACTATTAAACTCTATCCAGCCATTGGCTATGTACGGGCAGATTTAGTTCCTGATGAAAATGCTGTTACTGAAATTCTTAAATTACGAGATAGGATAATTGAATTAGAAGGGCAATTAAATTATGCAGCAAATAATGCTCCTTTGGGATCGGATATATTTTCCCAGGGTGATGACTTGTTTAATATCAACTTTATCTATTGTGTGTCATCCCCAAAATCAGATTGGGATATTGGTATACTTCTTACCGATGATTCCAAATATTATAAACATTCAATTATTTTATCATGGAATACAATCTTTTCGGCTGTTTCACCTCTGATGGTATATGAAGCTGAGGAATCTCTATTTAAGAAACAAGTTAATACTCTACTGTACGATAAAACAATAGATCAAATAAAGAAAAAGAAAGAATTGGCAAAAAAGGAAATATCAGAATTTGAAATCAATGATAGTGATTTTCAAACAATCAAAGTGCAACTAAAAGCACTTGGGTTAATTACAAAGAGTCTTAGAAATCGAAGTGTTAATGACAAAGGTACTTATTGGACATTGACTCCTTATGGTGATAATGTGATGACTCGGCTGATTGCAATAAAAAAGATGTAGCGTCAATCATGGAAAGGGTTGAGGGGAAAGGGATAAATTATGGTAAATAATAACGCATCACAATCACCCGAAAACATAGTAAACGACATCGCTTTTACGATGGATATGGAAGGCATGTCGCTGAGCGAACAGGAAAAACAATGTCTCCGCGACTGCATAAGCGACAAAGTAAATATTCACGATGTTTTGCGTGAAACGATTGCTAAATATGCAGTGTATAGAGTAAAATAATGAATAAAGAAAAAGCCCCAACCGCCCTCAACACAAGGAGCACCAATGCTGCTAAATACTGACGAATATATAAAAATTGTCAATGGGATTAAAACTCAAATCCGCGAAGCCCAATACCGGGCAGTTCTGGGCGCCAATAGCGAAATGATAAAACTCTATTGGAACATCGGGAATATTATCAATGAGCAAAGCGTCTGGGGAAATAAATTTATCGAAAATCTATCGAGAGACATTAAGCAAGATTACCCGGATTCCACCGGGTATTCGGTGCGAAACTTGAAATACATGGCAAAATTTGCCCAAATTTACCCTGATGAAACCCTAATTGTGCAACGGGGCGTTGCACAATTGCCGTGGAGACATAATATTGTACTCATGGAGAAAATCAAAGATGACGAACAACGGAAATGGTATATCGCCAAAGCTATTGAAAACGGCTGGACTCGTGATATTTTGGTTCATCAAATAGAATCAAACCTCTATTGTCGGCAAGTAAAAGCAACGAAAATTACCAATTTTGAAAAAGTCCTTACACCACCGCAAAGTGAACTTGCCGTTCAAACTATTAAGGACCCCTATGTTTTTGATTTTATTACTGCCAAAGAAGGTATACTTGAGAGAGAAATCGAAGGTGAGTTAATAAAAAATGTCACAAAATTATTGCTTGAGCTTGGCACGGGTTTTGCTTTTATAGGCAATCAGTACCACCTTGAAATAAGCGGCAGGGATTTTTATATTGACCTTTTATTTTATCATCTAACCCTTCGGTGCTATGTGGTAATTGAACTAAAAACAGGAGAATTTGAACCTGAATATGCAGGGAAGCTTAATTTTTATCTTTCCGCCGTAGACGACATTCTAAAAACGGAACAGGATAATCCATCTATCGGTATTTTACTTTGTAAAACAAAAGACAATTTGATTGCAGAATATGCCCTCAAGGATATGACAAAGCCTATAGGAGTGAGTGAATACAAAGTTTCTGATAAATTGCCCAAAGAGTATAAGGACGCTTTACCCTCTGTTGATGATATCAAGAACCGCATATTAGGGGGAGACGTAAATGCCTAAAATTACGGTAAAAAACGCAGAAAAAGCGGCAACACCGCTTACCACACTCGTTTCGCAAATCAAAGCTCTGATGACACAGGCGCGAGCCGCTGTAGCACACGAGGTCAATGCATATAACCTAAAAACATATTGGGAAATAGGGCATATTATCGTAGAATATGAACAGAAGGGTAATGTAAAAGCGCAATATGGGACTCAATTACTCAAAGACCTGTCAAAACGGCTTATTGATGACATTGGCAGGGGATTTTCGGTCTCAAACCTACAGTTTATGCGGAGGTTCTTTCTTGAATATCCAATTCAACAGACACTGTCTGTTGAATTGTCGTGGTCGCATTACTGTGAACTTTTGATAATATCTGATAAGGACAAGCGGGCTTTTTACGAGCAGGAATGCCAAAATGCTTCATGGTCGGTTAGGGAGTTAAAACGGAAAATAGAAACATCTTTGTTTGAACGGTTGCTGCTGTCCGATGGGAGTACAAATAAAGAGACTGTTCTTGCACTCTCCCGAAAAGGCATTGCGATGAGCAAGCCGGAGGATATTCTAAGGGAACCGTATGTTTTTGAATTTTTAGGTGCGCGTGAGCAAAAACCAATTCTTGAAAAGGATTTGGAAAGAAGGCTAATCCGCCATATCGAAAATTTCCTTTTGGAATTGGGGCGGGGTTTCATGTTTGTCGGCAGTCAGCAGCGAATCACATTAGGGAATACGCATTATTACGTCGACATGGTGTTTTATAACAAAATCCTAAAAGCATACGTTTTAATCGACTTAAAAATGGGGCATTTAAAGCCGGAAAACATTGGGCAAATGAAGCGGAAACGAGGTTTCCGATGTATTTAAATTACTACAATACTGAAATCAACGATAAAGACGACCAAAAACCAATCGGCATTGTTCTTTGTGCGGATAAACATGATGTTATGGCGGAATATGCGCTTGGCGGATTGGAAAACACTATATTTGCCTCGCGTTATGTCTATTACATACCGGACAAAGAACAGCTAATTAACGAAGTAAAATCACTGCTTAAACAAGATACGGAAGATGAGAGGCTAATAGAGACAGACACACAGATGGCAGAGGGGAAAGTATGAAAAAAATGGCTGATATAGAATTAGATACCGAAAAAAAAGTATTCTCAAATATTGCGCTTATCATTGAAAAGCGCAAGTTTAATGCTGCTTCGACTGCCAATAGCCAAGTGATTACCATGTTTTGGGAGATAGGAAAATATATCAACTTGGACATTTTGGCAGATTCTCGTGCTGACTATGGTAAAAAGATTTTGTCGACGGTGTCGACAAAATTGGTTTCAGCATACGGGAAGTCTTTTGTAGAAGCCAATTTATATCGGATGAAACGCTTTGCTGCGGTTTTCCCCGATATAAATACCATTGCCGATTTTACTCCCTTTCTAAGTTGGTCGCATTTTTGCGAAATCATGAGAATTAAAGACGAACAAGCGTGGTTGTTCTATGTTGCAGAATTTTGGACGAATCTTCCACCTAAAGCTGAATTTGAAAAACTGCTCAAAAATATATTAGAAGAAGCCAAGGTGAACAATGAACGGGCTGTTCAGTTTCGCAAGTGGGCAAACACTATTATAAAAGACTACACAATCCAGGGCTGGGTAATGGATGCAGAACGATTAAAGCACGGCGGCACAGTCCTGACAGAAGATTATTTTGAGAAACAACTTGAAAAAATCCGTGAAATACAGTATAGGTGATTACCTGCCGTTCAAAACCGTTATCTTTTTCTGTGTACCGTACATTGACGGTTTCGCGGATCTTCCGTGCTGCCCCGGCAACCCGGGCAAACAGAAAACTCAGTTCCGTCCGGGAATCGTAGGCGAGGATTATCCTGTCAGACAGATCAAGCGCAAGGTCCCCTGAAATTTCGAGCAGGGCGCAACGGTGGTTGAAGAATAAAGTTGTTCGGAAACTTCAGTTTCCGAACAACTTCCGCTAGGAGTTTGTTGCACTTCGTGCATTTCAATAGAAAAAATCGGCTTTTAAGCCGATTTTTACCCTGCAAACTCCGCTCAGAAACGAAGTTTCTGCAGGAGCCCATTAATAGCAGGTTTTTTGTGGCATCAAGCGCAAAAAACCTACAAGCGCGACAGGCTCCTAGAAAACTGCAAGACTTGTGTCGGACTTTAGTCCGCGACAACCAACCGGGTTGTCGAACAAGTCTAATATCTGCTGGATGTCGTCTTCCCCGGTATAACCCTGGCGGCAGAGTTCGTAAAACATGGTGTTACTAAAAATTTCTTATGTGAGGCAGTTTCAAAATGAAATTCCAAAACTGCCTTATTTCTTCACCAGTTTCAGAACGCCGTAACCGGAGGTGTCCTGAAAGGAATTGCCCGAAGTGTCGTTCCAAACCGCCACACTCTGCCGTATGCCCTGGGCGGAGGCGCCGTTGATCTGGACGTCAAATCCGATACGGGTATTATTTTTCGGGGTGATGGTTTTAAAGGGGATTTTCATCTCCACGGTGTAGGATTTTTCGGATACCGTTGCGGCAGATGTAAAACCTTCCGCGATGGTTGTCTGGTTAAAGGTAGCTTCGTTGTCAAAGTTTACCCGGTACTGGCCGTCGCCGTTTTCAAACCAGGTGGTTTTACTGTTGTTCTCGTCAACAAAAACCTCCACCGAATCCTGCTCGTGGGCGTTCCGGCTTGTCTTGTTGAGTTCCGCCCCCCGCACTTCCACCAGCACGTAGAGGTTCTGCTCATCCCAGAGCACTTTTGCGGTACCGGAGGCTCCCTGCCAGGCCATCAGGTATTGATCGATGGGGATTGCGGGGATCGTGTTCCAGAGGGCCGCCGCAGGTGTTCCGTACCAGGCTTCCGCCTGTTTTGCTTCCTTAACGGGAAGGGCCTTGTTTTCTTTGGCAAATTTATCCGGGTCCAGGGCGGCGTAGAACGCCGGTTTTGCCTTGAGGGCCTCGTCAAACAGGGTGGGATTAGTAGCGGATCGCCAACTGGTACCGTCATCAAGACCCCAGATCGTAACCCTGCCGATATGGGACGCGTATTTTTTAAACACCCTGAACAGTTGGGCGTAGGCGATTCCCTGTTCTATGGCCTGCCGTTCGGTAAGTGTACTGTCGGCCCCGGCCTGTACATCAAGCTCGGTGATGCTGACTTCCACCCCCAGCGAAACAAAGCGCTTCAAAGATTGTTCTACAAAATCCGGGCTGGTATTTACGCGGTAGTGGCCCTGCATACCCACGCCGTCGATAAGGGGGCGTCCGCCAACATCGGGGTTCTTCTCGTTCAGTTCTTTAACCATAGCGTACACCGCCTGGGCCTTGTTCTGATTGTCCAGGTTGTAATCGTTGTAATAGAGCCTGGCGGCAGGGTCCGCTTCGCGAGCGGCTTTGAACACAAGCTCTACGTAATCCGGGCCAAGGGCGCGGAGCCACGGCGTCTCGCGCAGTGAACTTTTCCAATCTGTGGGATTGGGGGGATTATCGTTTATCGCTTCGTTTAATACATCCCAGGAGATGACCCGCCCCTTATAATGTTCCGCAACCGTTTTTGTGTGGGTGACCAGGTTTTCCAGAGCCTCCTCACGGGGGATTCCTTCGTAGTTCATCCAGTCAGGCGACTGCTGGTGCCAGGCCAAGGTATGGCCGTGCATTTTGAGGCCCGCCTCAAGTACCGTATCGACCATGGCGTCCGCGGCCTCGAAGGTAAAGACGCCCTTTTCGCGCTGGAGCGACGAGGGCTTCATGGCGTTCTCGGCGGTAGCGATACTGTAGTGCCGTTTTATAAGCTCAAACCGCTGCCCCTCAAGGTTTGCACCGGAAACGATATTCCCAACGAGGAACTGTTTGGCGTACGCCGATTTTAAGGGTGATATTTTTTCTATTGCGCCCGGTGTCATATTCATCTCCCCGGCCTCGCCGGTTTCGTTTTTTTTGCACGCGGTAACGAGTACGGCGATCAGCAGAACCCCGGCAAGCGCGGGGAGAACGGCCTTACGGCTCTGAACAGAAAGACTGCTATGGTGAAGCACGATTCTCTCCTTGATAATAATGAAGAATTTTTAACCACAGAGGGCACGGAGAACACGGAGGGTTTCTGGGTTCTCTGTGTTCTCCGTGTCCTCTGTGGTTTATCTTCTTCAGTCTTCCATTTTGGAACTGGCTTACGGCTCGAAGTATTTTGCTGCCCGTTCGTCAATTACCGCTTGGGCTCCCGATGCAAGCCAGTCTTTGAGGCCCGTGTCCCACACCTTGTCAAAATCGGCGGGTTTGGCGGTTATGGAGGAAGTTACCAGCACCGTGCCCTTGTCCACGAGGGTTTGGGTGACCGGCCCCGCAGCGGAAAGGGCCACCGGAATAACCGGGCCGGGTTTCGCGTTGGTCATCGCCATTGTGTAGGCGTTGGTAATATATTCGGCGGGCCAGGGATAGGCGTTTGCCAGAGCCCGTGCGGTCAGTTCCGGGTCACCGAGGTCCAGGCCGTTCATGATGATGGTATAATCGATGTTCTGCGCGCTGTTCTGTATCCACAGTCCTCCTGCGGCTTTGATCTTGGGAACGCCGTCAATCACCTCGTGGACGGTCCCCTCCGGCCCTATTTGCAGGAAGTTGTAGTTTTCAAACCGGGCAAGCCAGTTGATGTAGCGCATGGCCGCCACCGGATTCTTGCTTGACGCGGGAATGAAGTAGTTGACCCCCGCCGCGTCGTAGGCGCTTTTGTGGGTAATACCGTCGGAACTGGTCATGGGGTCAACCGGAATCAGCAGGGCGCCGGGTACGTTCTTCTGTAAATTAGTGAGTATCTCCAGGCTTTCGCGGTAGATCTTGTCCCAGTCGCCGCAGATTGAGCCGATCATGCCGCTCTTGAGCAGGTTGAGCATATCGTCTTCACTCTTGTACAGGGGGAAGTCGTGATCGATTAACCCCTCGTTGTACAGCTTGTTCAGGAAGCGTATACCGTCCTTGTATCCCGGAAGCATGAAGTTTCGCTCGATAACCGTGTTAATCCACTGATCCCTGGGGCTTAACGCGGGGTCAATAAAGGCATTGAGAAGGTTACCGGCGCCCCATATCACTTCCTGACTCATACTGAAGGGGATGACATTGTTCTTGCCCACCTTGCCGGGGTCCTGTTCCTTGAACGCCTTGAGGACGGTATAGTATTCTTCCGTGGTTGTGGGAACGGACAGCCCAAGTTTATCCAGCCAGTCCTTGCGGATAAAGATATTGCGCTGTGCGGTATTCATGCGCCGGGCGGGAATGGAGGTCACTTGCCCTGTGTCCTTGTCCTGATTGCGGTAGATAAAATCCCGTCCCGGAAGGGCCTGATCGGGACCAAGGAATTTTTTGAGGTCCGGCATGGCCTGTTCGATATAGGGGGCCATGTCAAAGAGGCCGCCCAAGTCGCGGTAGTTACCGATGAGTTCCCCCGAATAGGTAATACACACATCAGGGGGCGTCCCCGCCGCCATCAGGTTATTGAGGGCGGTGATTTCGTCACCCCGTGGCACCCGTACAAAGGTAACGTCGATGTTTTCATCGGCAAGTACCTTTTCCTTGATCCACTTCGTCCACTCGTTTTTGGTAGGGTCCGATTTACCGCCGTCAGTCCCGCGGTCAAAAATCTCTACCGTGATGGAGACCCGGTTTGTTTTATCGAGCCCCCCCGCACCGGCGCCGGACTTTTTCTGGCACCCCGGCAGTAATACTGCCGCACACAAACACAACACAGCAATGACCGTGGCGTTTCCGTTTTGTTTTTTCATCATGTTAATTTCTCCTTATGGAATATGAAATTCTACAGACCGCAAGTCTGCTTTACGGTGCGATATACTTTTCTCTGCGCTCATCAATAATAACCTGCGCCCCGGAAGCCAGCCAATCGGCGATCCCGGCGTCCCACTTCTTGTCGAAAGCGGCGGGGGAACAGGTGACCGACTCGGCCAAAAGGACATTGCCCTTATCGATCAGGGTTTGGGTATAGGGCCCGGCGGCGGTAAGGTCTACCGGAATCACCGGGATGGGCTTCCCGTCCTTGAGGGCCATCTCCATAGAGCTAATGATGAGATCGGGGGGGAAGTTGTAGGAAAGGGCCAGCCCCCGCATGGTTTCTTCTTCGTTCCCAAGGTACAGGCCATTAACCGTGTAGGTATAATCAATGTTCTGCGGGCTGTTCTGTATCCAGAGTCCTGTGGCGGGTTTTGCCCTGGGAATGCCGTCCACCAGTTCGTGGGTAATGCCCTCAGGCCCTATCTGTAAAAACAGCCGGTTTTCCTCACGGGAGAGCCAGTTGACGTATCGCATGGCCGCGCCGGGGTACTTGCTGGCAGCGGGGATAAAGAAGTTCACCCCCGCAGGATCGTAGAGCTCCTTGTAGGTTTTTCCCTCGGCATTGACGAAGGGATCGCAGGGTACCAGCATCGCGCCGGGGACATTCGCCTGTAAATCGCGCAGAATACCGGGGCTGTCCCGGTAGGGATGATCCCAGTTGATGATATAGGACCCCACTATCCCGCTTTTGATCAGGGCCTCCGGGTTATGGGAAGCGAGCGGGAGGGGGAAGTCCCGGTCCACCAGGCCATCGTTGTAGAGCCGGTTCAGGAAGCGCACCCCCTCCTTGTAGCCGGGAAGCAGAAATGGCCGGTCAACCACCATGTTGATCCACCAGTCCTTATCACTGATGGCAGGATCGATAAAGGAACCCAGCAGGGTACCGGCATCGTAGCGGACGGCGTTCCCCATGGTGAGGGGGATAACGTTTCGGCTTCCCACATTACCGGGGTCCTTCTCTTTGAAAGCCTTAAGCGCGTTGTAGTACGCTTCCCGTGTGGCGGGGACGGGCAGGCCCAGCTTATCCAGCCAGTCTTTGCGGATAAAAGTCCCCTGAAAGGCCACATTCGTCCGGCGGGCGGGAATGGCCACAATCTTGCCGGTCGTAGCGTCCTGGTTACGGCGGACGAGGTCCCGCCCGGGCAGGGTTGGATCGGGGCCAAGAAACGCCTTGAGGTCCGGCAGAAGGGAATCGATATAGGGGGCCATATCCACAAGGCCGCCCAAATCGCGGTAGTTGGCGATGAGGTCCCCGCTGTAGGAGAGCGCCACATCCGGGGGGTTCCCGGCGGCCATCATGTTGTTAAGGGCGACAACCTCGTCCCAGCGGGACACCCGGACAAAGGAAACATCGATGTTCTCATCTTTAAGCAGCTTTTCCTGGATCCACTTGGTCCAGTTGTTGTTGGTGGGGTCCGATCTGCCGCCGTCGGTACCACGGTCAAAAACCTCCACGGTAATGGCGACCCGCTTGCTCTTATCCGCGCCGGCAAGCCCCGCTGCGGAATTACCCGCTTTGGATTTGGCACAGCCCGCAATCATCAGCGCCGCGCAGAGACAACACAAAACCGTACAGAAACGAAACCGCATTGACCTTTGCATCTTACTCCTCCCATTACCCTTTTACGGCGCCAATACTGACACCGGCAATAAAGTAGCGCTGTAACCACGGATAGACAATCACGATGGGAATGGTGGCGATCATAACCGCCGCCGCCTTCATCCCCTCACTTGCCTGAGGCGCGCCGCCCGCTATCCCTTCCTGGGTCGCTATTTCTATAGACGACAGGTTGTTGATGATATTGTAGAGTTTCAACTGAATCGGGTGGAAGGTGGGGTCCGTCAGGTAGAGCAGGGCGTCGGAGAATCCGTTCCACCGGCCCACCGCGTAGAACAGCGCCAGGGTAGCCAGCACCGCCCCGGACAGGGGGAGATATATATGGATCAGCACCGTAAAGGGATTGGCGCCGTCAAGCTCCGCAGATTCCCGCAGCGCCAATGGAACGCCGTAGAAGAAACTCCGCAGGATAATCATGTTGAACACCGAAAGCGCGCCCGGCAGTATCAGTACCAACGGATTGTTCAAAAGGTGCAGATCCTTCATCCATATATACGTAGGGATCGTACCCGCGCCGAAATACATGGTAAAGATGATGATCGTGTTTATCACCCCCTTGCCCTTGAGGTTATCGTAGGTGAGGGGATAAGCGCACAAAATCGTAATTGCCAACGACACCAGCGTACAGATTACCGTAAGTATTGCCGTCCAAAGCATTGAACGGACAAAAGTGGCGTCCCGGAACACAAAAGTGTAGGATTCGGCGGAAACACCCAGCTTGTCACCAACAACCGGCAGGAACGTTACCTTGCGGTTAATGATCGCCAGAGGATCACTTAAGGACTGTGCCAAAAGGTTTACCAGCGGCAGGAGGCACAGCAGAATAACCCCAAAACAAACCACGGTAATAACCCAATCGCCGAATTTTCTTGATGCGGATTTTATCATGATGCCCCCCTTTTACCAAATACCGCGTTCGCCGAATTTCTTCGCCAGCGAGTTCGCGCCTACAAGGAATATAACGCAGATAACCGATTGGAAAAGCCCAATCGCCGCGGTATACGAGAACTGGAAGGACCGGATACCCACCCGGTACACCATAGTACTCAACACATCCGCTACCTGCATAACCAGAGGATTAGCCATAGTATAGGGCCGGTCGAATTCACTACCCAAAATACGGCCGATGTTCATGATCAACAGGATGATGATGGTGGGCCGCAAACCCGGCAGGGTAACGTGCCATATCTTGCCCCACCGGCCCGCGCCGTCCACTTCCGCCGCCTCGTAGACCTCCGGGTTAATCGCCGTGATTGCCGCAAGGTAGATGATGGTACCCCAGCCCATTTCCTTCCATACCCCAAAAGCCACGTAGGTGCCGACCCAGAGGGTGTTGTCCATAAGGAAGTCAATCGGGCCTACCCCCATCTTGCCGAGGAAGATATTGATGATCCCTGAACTGGGGGCCAGGAGCTTGCCCACGATACCGCTGATGATGATCCATGACAGGAAGTGGGGCAGGTAGACGATGGTCTGGGTGACCCGCTTGTACCCGGCAAAGGGCAGCTCGTTTAACAGAATCGCCAGAATGATGGGGGCGGGAAAGCCGATTAGCAGGTCCAGCAGGTTAAGCGTGAGGGTGTTCCGCAGAGCGTTGTAAAAGTCCCGTGACTGGAACGCCTGGGTGAACCAGTGGCCGCCCGACCAAGGGGAATCCCACACGCCCTTGAACATATTGTAGTCCTTAAAGGCGATGGAGATATTTGCCATGGGGATGTACCGGAAAACCAGAAAAAACGCCAGGGGCAGAAACAGCATGGCATAGAGTATCCAGGTACGCTGGATGTACTTTTTGGCTTCCTCACGGGATTTCAGCGTTACCTTAGTTTCCATAGTACGCCTCCCGCCGGGGTTCGTCTCTTGTTCTTCATAAAACCTCCTCCTGAATAATGGACTTAATTGGGTCATAATATACCTGATATGGCTTTCCGGCAATAGATAAACCAAAGAAACAGGTACAAAACAAAGATGAAGTCCGATATACCCACGGGGAACATAAACCACAAAGGGCTTACCAGTATCCTGCTGGACAAAGACGTTATCAACAACACCGGCAAGGCGCGGCTGGACAACGAACTAAATTGATGGATATACTATTCGCGGATGTTCTGAAGAAATTCCTCAATGGTCTGTTTTAACGTTCGTTCAACCGATTGCTGAAACGAGATGGAAACATCGTCAATGTATTTTGCAATGATGGCGTTGGTATCGGTGGGGCTCGCTTCTTCCGGCTTAAAAAGCTCGTAGATTTCAATTTTTAGGGCGCAGGCCAACTGCACGAGGGTATTCGGGGATACCCATTTCCTTCCGTTCTCAATATCGCTTAAAAAGTTCGGGGAAATACCAAGGCCCTGCGCCAGATTAAGCTGGGACAACCCCAAACGGCCCCGATACCGTTTGATGTTTTGACTGAGTAAGTTCCGGCATTCAGTTTCAGTCATTGGTTAATCCTCATTGCGGTTTTATGCAGGACCGATAAACTCGTCAAATAGTTTAACGATAACCCGCTTTTTTGATTCAGGCAGCATCTCAAGCGCTTTAAGCCGCCTGGTAAACCGTACATTGGCGACATCAGCATCGGCAAAAGTCAGGCCTTTAAGCCCCAGGAGCAAATCTGTGGTGATTTTCAGAGTAATGGCTAACCGGATAACCATATCCGAATTCGGAAGGGCAAGCCCCCGCTCATAATCGGCAATTTGTTTTCTTGAAACGCCCATAGCATCAGCGAGGGTATATTGGGTAAACCCTTTAAGTCTGCGTAGTTTAGCAAGACGGGGCCCCAGCGGGGCTATAGGGAGAATAATAGGCTTTGGTACCAATTTTGATGGGCGAGGCATATAAAAATTATACTACCGGGATTTGCTATAGAACAAAGTATGTTCTTAAATAATTCAATGTGCCCTTAATAAGGCTTTAGGCAGGGAAGGTGAAAAAGTGAGCGCCAATAGTGATGGACCGGGCATACAAACAGTAGCGGGGTCTCAAAATGAACAAAGTATGTTCTTAAATAATTTAATATAGATCTTGACAACTTTTTACGCCGGGGAACTATGTAACTCTTGCGGGTAACCGCAAAATTTTAGTGCCCGGCATCATAGGCGTTAACCTGGTCAACACAGAGGCGCTGTCATACTTCTTGAAGTACACGGTAATTTTGGGTATCTTTTTTATGTAATGATACAATCATTCAAATGCAAAGAGACTGCCAGGATATTTGATACCGGGTATTCAAAGAAATTTCCCGGTACAATCATGAAGTCGGCGATTATCAAATTAGCCATGCTCAACCGTTCAAAAACTTTGAATGAACTCAATATCCCGCCTTCAAATCATCTGGAAAAGTTGCATGGCGACCGGGAAGGTCAGTGTTCCATACGGATAAACGATAAGTACCGGGTTTGCTTTAGATGGAAAGAGGAAGGACTTCAGTCCTCCTATGCCTATGAGGTTGAGATAGTCGATTATCATTAGGCTGCCCTGAGAAAGATGACTTGACAGCTTATACTATATCCGTATATACTATAATCAAAGGAGCGTAAGAGATGGCTATTGAAAATACGGTACCCACGATTGGTGAAGTTTTGGACGGGGAATTCCTCAAACCGTTCAATGTATCACAGAACGCCCTGGCACACGCCCTGGGCATTCCCCAAAACCGCCTGAGCGATATTATCAACGGAAAGCGCGGTATTACCGCCGATACCGACCTGCGGCTGTGCAAGTTTTTTGGTTTATCCGAGGGTTATTTTACCGGAATGCAGCTTGATTTTGAGCGAATCAAGGCCAAGCACAAAATACAGAACGCTCTTGACCATATCGTCCCCCTTAGACAACAGGCGATTGCATAGGGATTTGTTGCACGTTGTGCAGTTTAAGAGGAAGATATTAAGACAGCGCACAAAATCGCCCTTGAACCCCTTGAAGAGGAGGAGAAAGAGTAACCGGGTAACGCATTGGGCTACACAGAACCAGACACGGTTACAAAATTTAGTGCCTGGCACCCCTGTGTTGACTATTTAATATAGATTTTGACACCTTTTTACGCCGGGGTACTATGTAACTCTTGCGGGTAACCGTAAAATTTTAGTGCCCGGCATCATAGGCGTTAACCATTCCTTACAAGCTCTTTATTTCTGCTTCGGGAAGCCCTGTGTTTTCAGCAATTTTCCGCAACGGATACCCCCCTTTTAGGGTATACCTACCGTGGAAAGGCATCATAGCCGTACAATTTCGTCTTCGGACAAATGCGTAAATTTGACTATCTGACTCATTGACACGCCGTCTGCTTTCATTTCCCGGGCAATTTCTACCTTTCCTTCTGCCTTTCCTGTTTTAAATGCGTGATTAACACCGCTCGTCCAGTCAGAAAGCGCCATCTGCCGCATGTGGTACGCATGCAGCGCCTCTTTGTCCTGTGATACAAAATCCATCCGTTCATTGGCCCTTTGTATTGCCGCATCCATACTCATTGCCTCCTTGATAACTTCATCAGGGCTGTCTTTGTCCAGCCAGGTCAACCAGCGCTGCAAAGAATCGTTCTTTATGTCCTTCTGCCCCAATCGCCTGAACTTTACCATGTCGATAAAGTGAATTTCCAGCGCCTCGGTTAAAATATAATCCCGCTCGGTGTCTTCCCGCAAGTGGAATGTGGCGTGATAACCTTTGGTTTTGAGATACTCAAAGTTTACGATGTTGATGGCTATGACATTCGGCAGCTTTTCGTAATCATCACCCCCGGCAAGGCTTAGGGTATAATCCCGGCTCCAGTAAAAAAGGCTGCGTTTGTCCATGTTCCCCAGGTTTTTTAGCTGAACCTCAATGTTTGCCTTTGTTCCACCAACCGCCTTTGCCCTAACGTCTAAAAGACTTGCCTTATCGCCGATGATTTCCGCAGTGAGCGCCCGGTTTTCGACAATTTCCACCGAAACAAGCGGCTCCTTTCGGGTGTGGGCAAGAACGGCGTTGAGGAAACTTAAAGCTGCCTACAGGCAGCATTGTTCCTCGTCGCCCTTTTCGCCATGCCCAAAAAACGCACGCGAACCGGTGAGCGTGTAGACGAATAAAGGCTTAATGGCGTAGGCTCAATAAACGTATCACTTACAACAATATCAACAAGCCGCGCATTTTGAGGAACAAATAGTCGTTCAATGGGTTTAAGCGTTCCGGTTTTTCGGTCTTTTCCGTCATGTTTTAGAGTATAAGCAATTTATTGGCGAACGGCAAGTTTATTTAAGTCAGAACAACTTACCTTGCTGGGTAAGTTGTTGACCAAGCAATGATCCTTAATCACCAGCTTCACTGTTTTTGCGTCCGTACCCTGCCGCCTTTTCTTCCCCGCTGATAGCAAGATACGCATACTCACTTGACGCAACTTCTTCTACTTCCCAAGTTTCGAAAAATGACATAGAAACAGGAGAAGCATCTAGCCCGAATCTTTTCAGCAGCGCCGGTACAGAGACTTCAATCCGTAGAATTTTTCCCTCTACGGAACTGATAATCGAAGCGTCAGAACGCGTGAGCGCTAACCACTTACCCGCAGTTCTATCACGGGCAGATACTTGCCATACCGAGTCTTTAAATGCAGACGGCTCGGTAATTGTTTCGAGCAGAATGACAAATTTCTCAGCAGTTTTCTGAACCGTCATGCGGCCTTCAATTTTTTTCGGCGGCATAAATACCTCCGCCGAAACATCAGACCCACCCGGATTACATACCGCACTTGTCATGGGAAACAATACCGCAAGCACCAGAACCAGTATATTCTTTTGACACTTCACAATGATACTCCTGTTAAAAAGTCGGCACGTTAATCGGCGACTGATCCCTCTGCGCAGCCGCCATCTATGGCGCAACATACCCATTTTCTGCCGCTTTATTCAGCCAGAATGTACCGCGCACTTTATGCATATCTTCTGGTTTTGCCTGATAAATAAGCCCAAGGTTGTATTGGCATTCTGCATTGCCATTTTGCGCGCCTATTCTGTACCAATACTCCAATAAACCTGTGTCACCAGCTGCATTGCCATAGTACTGCGCCAAAAGTAACGCCGCCCTGCTACTGCCTTGCAAAGCGCTTTCTTCACAGGCGCTTATTGTTTCGGCAGGCAAATCTGTATAGGAAGCAGGAAAAGATGAATCAGGCGGGAAGTCAAAATCCGGGGATATTCCGTAGTGGTTAAGTTCCCATTTTGCCATGTCACTAGCTTTCTTATCTACTTTGTCACTACCATTCTTGGTTACCAAACGCATCCAAAAAACAGCGCGTGTAGGAAGTTCGCCAACAACAGGGAATGATATCAAACGTCCCGTCTCCCATTGTCCACCTTGAGACCCGTTTTCTGCAGCAATCATTGCCCATTCTAAACCTAGCACAACATTTTCAACAGTATAAGAAACACCGTATTGATAATAATTAGAAATCCTCCATGCAGCATCGCCGTTACCGGCCATCGCCTCTAAAGACAGCCGGTTGAGTTTTGATTCAGAAAGACGGAATGCATCTTCCGTTGATACCTCCGCCCCCGAACATCCCGCCGTGATGAAAATTAAAGACAACAATACGCCACCCAGTTTTCTCACTTTACTGCTCCTTGTCATAGTACGGTACTTCGAACCAAGACTGCCCATTTTTGAACACATTCCAGGACCCGTTATTTTCAAGGTATATTTCGCCTGTCTTATGCCAATGCTTTCTTCCACCATAATCACCGCTACCATAATAAGTGCCAGTCTTAACATAATCCTTTTCACTAGCGCCGATAACTATTGCATCCTTTCCCGTTAATAAGTGAAGTTCCATGGAAAGTTGCTCTGCAAAACTCTTACTGCCTTTGCCTGTCTCGCAGGAAAGAAGCAGAATCGGTTCGTCAAAATTCCAACCAGTGCTTACTATTTCCGCTGCCAACGTTGCTACAGATATACCAACTCCTTGACCACCACTGTAAGCTAAACCATCTCTATCATCCACCATTCCTTGGGGATTACCATGTCCGGCAACTACAAAAAAACCATCCAGCTTTTTTGTTTTTTGTACACCTTTGTAATAACGTTTGTGGCTTTTCGTGGCATCGCTATCCCCTTGGAATATCAATGTGTCGATTGGGTCCCATAGCTTAATATCAAGGCCACTCTTGGCAAAACGGCTAATCAAGCCAGCAACCACACCAGATTTTGATAACCCCAACGGGTCATAGTAATTCACCGGGTCGTTGTTGACATACGCAAACCAGTTATTGCCGTCCCGTATCGGGTCTACAGAAGTAAACCGTGCCTGTTCCGGCTTGTAATCGCGGTAGCCGTAGTTATATATGCCGGTTGCCGTATCATACGGCTTCCCCGTATACCCCAGGCTCATCCCGGTTGAGAATTCTCCCTTGTAGGGCTTTCCAAAAGCATCGTACTCATACCGGGCTTCAAGAGTTCCCATGTCTCCGGTAGTACTCCGCACACTTCCCAACAGGTCTTTCCCCAAGTAGGCGGCGCCGCCACGGCTCCCCGTACTTGCGCTCCGGCTTACCGCTACCGCTTCTCCACGCCGCCCATACAGCGTTACCGCGATCCCGGTGTACCGTGCTTCGTTCGTACCATCTTCGCCAAGGGTTCGGGAGCGGTCTCCGCCAGTGGTATCTTCTCCCAAATACCGGTACCGGGTACCGTCATTCTGCGTCTGCGGGGCCGAGATCGCCCCAGTTGCGTAACGGCTGGTAAGGCTTCCGTCCACAAAGGTAACCCCTTCCCGGATTACGTCAAAGCTAAAGCCATCGTAGATGGTCCGCATGGCATCCTTCCCGGTCTCTTGCGTAATCGTCCGCCGTCCGTAGGCATCGTACCGGTACTGCGCTGTTGACCGGCTCTGCCGCCCCGCTTCCGCTACTTCCGAGGAAGCCATGCGGTTCTGTCCGTTGTACTGATAGGTGGCTGTTTTCCGGGTTCCCCGCTCGCTTAACAGATTACCATTCTTGTCATAGGTAAGCCGTATATCGCCCTTAGTGATCATCCGGTTCTCCCGGTCATAAGTGTAGGCGATGGTCCCCCAAGGCGTTATCTTGCTTGCCCGGTTCCCGTTCCGGTCATAGGTATAGCGTTCTTGCCATAGTATCTGGTTCATGTTCACCAAACTTCCCCGGTTTATACTTGCCTTGTCCAATACTTCCCGCAGTGCGGACAACTCCGCCGCACTTAAAGTATACCGCACTCCTTGCCCTTTGTCCAAGGTAAAGAAAAGTCCCGCTTCCTCAGCTTCTTTCCGGTCCATCAGAGCTTTTTCCTCACTATAGGGGGACCATACCGATGCAAGCCGTGACTGGTTGTCGTATTCGTACCGGGTTACTTGCCCCTGTTCATCCACGCTGTGGGTCCGCCGCCCCAGCGTATCATAGAGATACCCCTCCGCCCGGATAAGCTCGCCCCGCGCGTCCAGTTCCCGGATCAGCACAGTCCGGCCTATGCTGTCGTATTGGGTTTCCTGTTTGACCCCGTTCCCAAAGGTGCGCCGGATCTCGCGGCCCATCGTATCGTATTCGTACTGGACCGAAAGCCGCTGGCTATTGTCCAGCACCCGCAGCAGTTCGCCATTTTTCCCATAGGTATAGCGCACATCCCGGTTGCCGCTCAACATTTGGATGCGTTGACCGGCCGCATCGTAGCGGTATTCCGTCCGCTCGCCGCTGGTTTCATCGTTTTGGATCACCAGCTTTCCCCCGGCATCATACCGGTACCGGATTGTCCCGGTTTCCCCGCTTACGCTCGTGGTGTTCCCCGCACGGTCCAGGACTTTCACAATCCTGCTTCCGTCACTATATTCTATCGTGGTAGTCCCACTGGCGTCATTATAGACAGCACGGACTTGCTTCCCTGAATATTCTGCGATACTAATTGGCCGTCCTTCTTTGTCGTAGCTATAGGTCTCGCGGTCTCCGAGCCGGTTTACCTCACCGACCAATTCCGCAAACTCGTTTTTCTCATGCTGAAAGGTATTTCCCGCCCCATCGGTAAAGGTAGCTTGGCGGCCCCGGTTAGCATAGCTGTACCGCTCGGTCACTTCCCCGCCGTTCTTTACTTCCACGACCCGGCCCAAGGCATCGTAGCGGTATTCCTTATTGATGCCGGGCCGCCCGGTCTCTTTCCAGAGCCGCCCCGCTTCATCATAGATACCTTCCCATTGCGTCCCTGCGGCATCGGTTATTCTCGATACTTGCCCCAAATGGTTGTAGGCGTAGTTCTCCGTGGTCAGGTCCGGGTAGGTTACTTGCGCTATCTTCCCAATTGCGTTCCAGTCATATTTTGTCTCGTTTCCGTAGGCGTCTTTCGCGCGTACCGGTTGCCCGGCGCCGTTATAGGTCCAGGTCTGCTCATTACCCAGCCCGTCCGCTTTTTTGGTGACTTCGCCTTGATTTCCGGTTTTAAGGATGCGCCATCTCGTGTAAAGTGGAGTACCATTTTGTTGATCAAATGGCGGCAGGTCATGGTTGCAGGGTCCGCAACCCACGAACCCTGCATAATCGTAATGGTATTGCCCATAGTTCTCTATACCTTCAAATAAAGAAAATGATTTTCTTAAAACTGCCCTAATCACCAGCTTCACTGTTTTTGCGGAGGCGCCAACCATCCCCGCTAAACAAAAGCCGCCCCCGAAAGGAGCGGCTTTTGTTTTACGATTATCGCTTTTTATGCAACACAATGATTATCATACCATATTCTGACACTACGGAGTATATCCGTTTTCTTCCGCTTTATTTCCCCAGAATGTGGCGCGCGCTCCATTCAATCTGTCACCCTTGAGACCATAGAAGCTCGCAATGTCGGATTGACATAGAGGGTTGCCGTTTTGCGCGCCTATCCTATACCAATACTCCGCCAAATCCACATTATTTACGATGCTCATATAATATCCTCCCAAAAGCAATGCAGCTTTGCCGCTGCCGTTCAATGCAGCTTCTTCGCAAGCCCCTAGCATTTCAGCCGTCATATCCTTGTAGGAATCAGGAAACGAATCATCAGACGGAAAGTCAAAATCCAGGGGTATTGCTTCACGTACAAGCCAACCCATTGCGCTGTTATAACCATTCCTGGCTTCCAAACGTAGCCAAAAGACAGCGCGTGGTATTTTAGAAAGGCTAAATCCCCAGCCTGAAAAATAATAGGCCGTATTGTACCGCCCCTCCCCGGATCCGTTTTCCGCGCCAATCAGTTCCCATGCTATCCTTGCCTGCTTATCAGGACTCTCATCACTCACCATGTAATTCTTTTTATAAACAGCCCAGTAATGCTTTGCAACCCGCTCCGCGGCCTCGGCGCTGCCACCCATCGCCTCGAAAGACAACCGCTTAAGTTCCGATTCGGAAAGCTCATCAGGATAAAGTGAAGATGTATCTGAAGGTGTAAGTGAATCTACCTCACACCCCACCGCGAGAACGAGAACCGATAATAATACCCCGCACAGTTTACCCATGTTAATGCCCCTTATCTCCTTTGAAGTTATAGCGATACGTCTCCACATAACCCTTAGCATACTTACCAAAGAACAGCTGCATAAGTGGAACCTCGAAGCGACCAGGCTCAATATACGTACCCATGTTATAGTATGGCAGGAAATACACAGGGTCCTTACCGCCATTATATACATTATATACATTCCATACACCATCTGTTGATTTACTCATGGTTTGAGTCCATGTACCAGTCACAGAGTCATATCCATCTTTAATTGGTGCGATTCCTGTTATTTGGCCGCTTGAATTCAGCCACAGTGTATCACCCGGCGCGAAAACGTATGCTTCCTGCCCCGCTCCGGCGCGGCGCTGAAGGGCCTGGGCAAGTTTGCTTGCAAAATCATTATGCGCCTCGGTTCCTCCTCTACGAGTAAGAAGAAGAACCGGCTGGGTAAAATCATACCCATAGTCGTTTATCAGTTGGTCCGCAAACTCTTCTGCCCTATTAGTACGCTCATCAGGGTCAGTTGAGATGTGGCCGTCCAAGCCCGCTACCGCAAAAAAATGGTTCTCCCGACATTTGTGTGGAAAAAAGTCCAAAAACATGATACAATTAGAGAATGAAAGAAGCCGAATTTTATAGGACAGTGCTTGGAATAAAAGCACCGTGGAAAATCGCAAAGGTAGAGCT
>BNVD01000008.1 GCA_025997835.1 Spirochaetia bacterium | reverse complement strand
GGCTCTTGGCTCTTGGCTCTTGGCTCTTGGCTCTTGGCTCTTGGCTCTTGGCTCTTGGCTCTTGGCTCTTGGCTCTTGGCTCTTGGCTCTTGGCTCTTGGCTCTTGGCTCTTGGCTCTTGGCTCTTGCATATCTTTGTATATCATAAATTTTCAAAATGCTCAACCGTTTCACGTCAGTTTTTCAAAAAATTCAGGGCACTTTCCCGCCTCCCCCCGTCCCGGCAAGCGTTTTACAAATTGTCAATCCAATTGACAATTTGTAAAAACCGCCCTATACTTTACCACTATGATAAGCAGAACCGCAGAGGCAACCCTGCTCCGGTATGCCAAGGGCTTTCCCGTTGTTTGTATCTCCGGTCCCCGGCAGTCTGGAAAAACGACTCTCGCCAGGCAAGCTTTCCCCAAAAAGCCCTACCTCTCTCTGGAGGACCCGGACATTATCGCCCTGGCGCGAACGGACCCACGGGGGCTTTTGGGGAATTACCCCCATGGGCTTATCCTGGATGAGGCGCAGTACGTGCCTGAACTATTTGCCTATCTCAAAACGGCGGTAGACGCGGATCCGGTTCCGGGGAAGTACATCATTACCGGTTCGCAGCAATTTCATCTGCTGGAAAAGATAAGCGAATCCCTTGCCGGCAGGGCTGCCCTTTTGACGCTGCTGCCCTTCAGTGTTCAGGAATTGCGCGATGCGGGACAGCTTTTGAAGGATCCATTTGATTGTATGCTGAACGGGTTGTATCCGCCTATTTATGACCGGGATGTTTCGCCCCAGGACTGGTACGCCCAATACATCACGCTATATATTGAGCGGGATATCCGGTCCCTCATCAATGTAAAAGATTTGGGGCAATTTCAGAGCTTTGTAAAAATGTGCGCTTCCCGTACCGGCCAGCTTTTGAACCTGAGCGCCCTGGCCGCCGACTGCGGCATCACCCATAACACGGCAAAGGCGTGGGTGTCCGTACTGGAAACAAGCGGAATTGTGTGTCTCCTGCGCCCCTATCACCGGAGCTACGGAAAACGGCTGGTCAAAACTCCCAAGCTGCATTTCCTTGATCCCGGCCTTGCGTGTCGGCTCTTGGGAATTACCCAACGGGAACAGCTTTTTCTGCATCCCAACCGGGGGAACCTCTTTGAATCTTTTATAACGGCGGAACTGTTAAAGGCCCGGCTTAATGCGGGGCTTGCGCCCAATCTCTTTTTTTGGCGGGATAATACGGGTAACGAGGTCGATCTGATTCAGGAAGATGGCGACACCCTGCAAGCGATTGAGATCAAATCGGGACAAACCTTTTCATCCGGTTTTTTTGAGGGCTTAAAAAAGTGGGTACAGTTTACCGGTTCCCCGTCCACAGATTGCCAAATCGTATACGCAGGGGACATATCCCTGTCCAGGGAGGGAATCAGGGTAATCAGTTGGAACCAGATCGGCCAAGTTCCTACTGCTTCTTCTTCATCTCTTTAAGAATAGCTTCCGTGTCGATTTCGATGTCCACGCCCCGGACGGGGATTATTCCTGCGTCATCAATACTGCGGAACAACGGACCGGGCCGGCCGCTATAAGCCCAGCTGTTTTCATTGTTGACAAGATAATCCAGCACTATTGCTGCCGCCAGGGTAAAGAATATCAACGATGCGTTGTTTTTCTGTTTATCGCCTAAAATGGCATCCAGCCGTTTGGAAACCGGATTCGGCACCTGAAAGACGTAAGGCTCCCAGGGATTCTCAATACCTTCGCAGAAAGCCTTTCGCTCTGCGCCGCCCTGCCGGTTTCCCTGTTCGATACCGCCGGCCGCCAGCATAAGGGCCCTGCGGAGGGTTCTTATTTCAGGATACAGGGCAGTAATATCACCCTTCTGAAAGGGCGGCGGAAAGTTGGATTCAAACTTGTAGTAGGGGAGGAAATAAAGCCGTTTGGTCCAGTGGGCTTCGTTGATCAGCCGTTTGGCAAAGGCGGAAGTCCGGGATTCGGATGGGTTTTCCAGAAGACGGCAGTATTCCGACAGCCGGGGCAGGTATTCTTTTTCAAAACTGTTTTCAATATAGTAATTCCAGTTGTTGAGGATAGGGGTCAGCATTTCTTCAATATTGTTATCTTCATCAATCATCCCGAATTTGACAAACCGGAGCCCGACAAATAAATCCGCCAATATGCGCAGTAAAACTGCGATCTGTTGGAGCGGGTCCGACGGCGTAATCAGAGCATACTCTTTTTTAAGCTTAAAAACATCAGAAAAATAGGGATAAAGGTCAATACCGCTGGAACCTCCAGCGAAGCTCCCACCGGCAACGGCCTTGTCCCACCCGGACCTTGGGAACAGGGTTTCCAGCGTTGCGAGTCCCCGGTCCACCGCTTTCCGTTCATTGTCCCGGACCTTTTTCTCCCCCGGCTCCGCAGTTTCATCAGTACCTGCGTCCGCACTTAATGATGCGTCTTCTTTGTCCGTAGTTTCTTCTTCCAGAGGATCATCAGCTGCGGGCATGGCGGCCATACCCGGTAAAATCTGTTCTTCCGGGCCGGCGTCCAGAAACGCCATAAGCCGGTTTTTCCGTCCTGCAAAAAACTCATCACAGGGAAGCCAGCAATCTGACAGTAATTTCATCAACAGGGGATACAGCAAGTACCGGATATCCTCCCTAGTCCGTTTAAGGGCATTGAGGGTGGTACGGATCATGTCCTGATATTTTTCATTCTCCTCGCCGGGGTTTTCAAGATAGATGATTTTGTACACCAGCTTGTACGCTTCTTTGATATGGGTATCCAAATCAAGCTGTTCCAGAATAAATAGCGGTCTGTATACCGCTTTTAAAATATCATCCAATTCAACGACAGCAATACTACGCGGACGTGCCTGAATCCGGGCCAGTTCACTGGTTATCCGTTCAATATCCCAGCGCCGGATCGTATCCAATACCGTATATACAAAGGGTGATACTTTTTTCATCCGTTCGTTACGGCGGATGTTATTCCGTGGGAACAGATTCCGTGTTGCGGTTACCAACAGTTCAATCCGTTTATAGTAATCGTTTAAGCGTTTTGTAACAAACCGTGTACTCACCAAATCCGGTGGAGCGTTCCCAAATGATATGATGGATTTTAAAACCTGAAAGGGGCTCTTTATGTCAAATTCCGGCTGCCCCATGTACTTATCCATCCTGACCCGTTCCCGGTATGACAGCCGAATTGGTACCAGGGGATTATCCGCCGGATCGGTTATTTTTCTGTAGCGTTCCTGTTTTTCCAGGTCCTCTTCCGTTGCCCCCGCGTCCACACCGCCGCCCGTAGACATATCCGCGGACAAGTCAATGTGGTGCTTTCCTGCCCCTTGACGTTCAGTCCGGGGGCGTCCCGTCCCTTCGCGGCTTCCGGTACCACCAACTTTCTTGCCGGACCGTGCCCTGGAGCTTTCCGGGGGATCTACGGATCGCTCAAAGCCCACTTTCCCGCCCAAAATTTTGGCCATACGCTGGGCTTCATCATTATCAAGAGATCCCAACCGTCCACGAACCTTGCCAAGTTCACCGGGAGCATACACCTGACTACGATCCACTTTTTTTGCCATACCTACACCCGTAAATAGAGTTTCTCCCCCATTCCCCACATATTATGTATCGGAATTTGTTCGCCATTTGCATCGACTAACATTCCGTTGTAATAACCAAGGGGAATATCATCCTCCGCACGGGTAATAATAAGGCTGGCGAAGTTTCGTACCGATTTCTGCGGCGTAAAGGTCAAATCCACCATCCCTTCCAGATCCTGAATCACCCAATCCGCGTCTATACCTTTGGGCATGGTGATCCGTACCGGCGGCAGAGGGGTGAGTTTGCCCGCAACCCAAAGGGCGTTCTCGTTGTTCTTAAAGGTCTCCCTGGTCTGGTTTTCCGCCAGACTAAACCCGATGCGCTGTTTGGTTTCAGGATGGATACCAAAGCTCGTACACCACACAGACCGCATACGATAGGGATAGAGTCCCTTAAAATCACAAAATATCCCCGTGGTCTTTTCGGGGTCCAGGGTAATGTGCTTGCCCCCAAACACCATATCCCCCCGTACCGCTGCCACGGCCTTATAGGCGTACATACAGCGCCGTTCCGAAAAGAGGAGGTTCACCGCCAGGGGGGTCACCGCTTTTTTGGCAAGATCGTAGGTCAGATGGGCGGTAAAGGAGGGCCGCTTCCGGGTTGCCTCAATATCGATATCGACCCGTACGGAATCCGCGTCAAGCCAGTCATGGATACGGAACAAAAACCCGTAGGACCGGCTCTCGATGGCGGCGTTGGAAAGGCTCCGGGGCAAATGCCACCCACTGAAGGGCAGCAGCTTGCGGAACCGCATCAGCTCCCCGGTTTCCTTGTCGTACAAAAAAACCTGAGCCGCCCGGTAATATTTCAGATTGATAAGGATGGCGTCAAGGAAGAAGTGATCATCCTGCACCGCGAAGGATTCCCATTCCTTTATCCGCCAATTCACCCAGACTTTAGTCTGAATCCACGAGGGCACGGGCTTTTCAAAAGGCCGCTGGATACTCAAAAGGTCCACATCCTCAAAGGCCTGGGTCCAGGTGCCATTGATGGGTATTCCGTTTTCAACCGGCCCGGACCGTGGGGTCTGGATTTCTCTGGTATACATCGATAATTCCTGTTTCTACTATAAAGTATTCTCACCTATTCCACCAGACTTTAGACTGAAGACTTCAGTCTGTTACAAACCCCGCTTTCCAATGCCAGACGGGCTGGGAAAGGGTGGAGGAAAAGGGATTTTTACGGGTAAAATCCGGGAGCCAGTCATTGTCCGGGACCAGTTCCTGATAAAAGCCGTCCTCAATGCCGAATTCCTCAAGCCAGCCAAGCAGCGTTTCGTATTCCTGTTGATTGATATACCGGGCGGGGGCTGTTGGACTGTAGTCCATTGGACTAACGCCCATTGGACTACAGTCCGTTGCTCCCGGCTTTACGGGCGTATATTGGGTCATCAGGGAAAGGAGCGCCCGGCCCTGGGCATGGTCCGCAAACCAACGGAGTACCGCTCTGGTAGCGTCGAGATAGTCCGGGAGTACCAAATGCCGGATAATCACGCCGGATAGCAGGACCTGGCCATCACCGGCGGCTTCCTGAACGCCGCTGGCGGAGGCCTTTTCGGCGCCATCCGCCGCAACGCCGCCAGACCGGGACGCCCCAAACTGCATCGTACCCCGGTATTCCAGCATACGGAGAATTGCCGCCTCAGCCGTTTCCGGGTAATCGGGGGCCTTAAAAAAGCGGCGGGCAATATCGCGGTCTAGGGTCTTTAGGTCCGGCAGATACACGTCCACCGTATCGCGGAGCAGGGAGAGCGCGTCAAGGCTTTCGTAGGCGGAGGAGTTCCAAAGCACGGGGATGAAAAGCCCTCGCTCACGGGCAGCCCGTATCCCGGAGACCAGGGCCGGTACCGCATGGCTTCCGGTAACGATGTTGATATTTTCCGCCCCCTTCTCCTGCAGGGCTAAACAGATTCTGACAAACTCATTATTGGACTTGCTTATAGGCTCGGTTGTTGACGAGGCTGTAGGCAAAGCCGACACCACCCGGCCCATCCCGTCGCGGGAAATCTGCCAATTCTGACAGAAACCGCAGCCCAGGGTGCAGCCGGTGATAAAGATGGCGCCTGATCCGCCATTACCGGTAACCGGCGGCTCCTCCCCCCGGTGGATGGATGCCGATGCGATACGGAGGTCTGCCGTTTCTCCGCAGAAGCCGCGATTCGGGGCAGCGGCTAATCTGCGATCTACCCGGCAGTTTCGCGGACACAGCCCGCATGAACTATACCTGTCCAATTGTTTCCGCTTCCATATATATGCCCATTATGGCCTGAATTTTTGTATCTGTATATATGGATTTATTGGATTGTATCCTTCCTGGAATTCCAAATGCCATTTGTTAATAATTTGTTCACATTTATTTAATAAAGATTTTACCCCCGCTTTACCACCGGTTCACTTTCCTCCTTTAGGTTTGTTATAACAAAAACAAATTAAGATTTTACAAAATATTTTGAGTCTTGATTTGTCAAAACAAGTAAGAATGTAAACATTCTTTTAGGAGGTTCATTATGGCAAAGAAAACAAAGAAATTCATCGGGATTGTGATGACCATGGTCATCGCGGCGGCGCTGGTGTTCATCCCTGCGCTGGTTGCTCAGGACGGGTCGGCAGTAAGCGAGACTGCTGCTGAAACGGCGGTGTACTCGGTAAAAACGGCGGCGGCAGAAACGCGCACCCTTGAGGCGTACCTCGAAGTAAACGGCGACATCGTGAGCGAGGGCCAGGTGGCGGTCCTGTCCGAAACGGCGGGGAAACTGATTGCGGTAAAAGCGGCGCTGGGAACGCAGGTGCGGAAGGGCGACCTCATTGCGCAGGTTGATCCCTCAAGCGCCGGAACCCGGTATATGGCAAGTTCCGTGTACGCCCCCATTTCCGGTATTGTCTGCGCGGCGCCCCTTGCGGTGGGGTCTACCGTACAGCCGGGGAGCATCATCACCAGTATTGCCCAGGCGGATGATTTGCAGATCGAGGCCCTCATCCCCGAACGCGAAGTAAGCCAGCTGCACATTGGCCTTACGGCAACAGTAACACTGCCGGCATTTCAGGGTGAAGTTTTTACCGCGAATATCACGCAGGTGTCGCCGATTCTGGACCCCGCGTCACGCACGAAAAAAATAGTGCTTAACTTTACCAGTGCGGACAGCCGCATCAACGCGGGTATGTTTGCCCATATAAAACTCAACACCCGGACTTATCCGAATGCGGTGACTGTCCCTGCTGAAGCGGTTGGTGAACAGGCCGGCGCAAAGTATGTGTATGTGTTAAATAACGGCAAAGTTGATTTACAGGAAGTTGTGACCGGCGTTACCGTTGATCATATCACCGAAATCAAAAGCGGGCTTGCCTCCGGCAATGCGGTTGTCATTCAGGGACAGCAGTTCCTCTCAGACGGCGCAGCAGTGCTGGTAAGGAAATAGGGAAATAGCATGACTATAAAATCAGTGGTGCACCGCCCGGTGCTTATGATTATTGTGTTCGGGCTGATTGCGATGCTTGCGGTATTTCTTGCGGGGAAATTGGCGGTTGAAATGCTGCCCAACATGGAAATGCCCATGCTCGTGGTGGCAACAACCTATCCGGGCGCAGACCCTGAGACGGTGGAAAAAATGGTCACCAAGCCGCTTGAATCAAGTTTGGTGAATATCAGCGGCCTCAAAAAGTCAAGTTCTTCATCAAGGGAACACACCAGCGTGATTGTGCTGGAATTCGACTATGGCGCTGACCTTGATATGCAGGCAAATAAAGTGCGGGAAAATATTGACCGCGCACGGGGAGCGCTACCGGATAACGCAGAGGCTCCTCTCGTGGCCACCTTTGATCCGAATTCAGACCCGATTTTGCGTATCGCCCTTTCCAGCCCAGGCCGTGATCAAAATGAACTGCGCGCCCTTGCAAAGGATGTTTTGAAATCCCGGCTCGAACAAATTGACGGCGTAGCGGAGGCTAACGTTGAAGGCGGTACGGACAGGATCGTGCGGGTGGAAATTTCGCAGAACCGCCTTGACGCCTACAAGGTGACGATCACCGAAATTGCCGGAGCCCTTTCGGTGCAGAATATGGAACTCGGCGCGGGCTATATCAAAGACGGCAACTCCGGCAGCGCGGTCAATTACGCTATCAGAACATCCGGCGAATTTGCGTCGATTGCCGATGTCGCCAATACGGTAGTCGCACAGATAAACGGCGCGGATATTCGCCTGCAGGATATTGGGGAAGTTTCTTTTGGTTACCAGGACGCATCGAGCGAGGTCTATGTCAACGGGCAGAAGGGCGTGTTTGTGGGCGTGATGAAACAGAGCGGCAAAAACTCCGTTGCGATTGCCGATGAGGTATATGCGCGGATGGACAAACTCAAGGCCCTCTTGCCTGCGGATGTGTCCCTTGATATAACCATGGACGACACCACAGAGACCCGCGCCATGATAAACGAACTTATCCAGTCCGCCATGTTCGGCATTGTGCTTGCCATGGTTGTGCTGCTGGTCTTCTTGCGTAATGTGAACGGCACGATTATCGTCGGCCTCTCTATCCCTCTTTCAGTTTTGATGACCATGCTCGTCATGAGCCTTGTGGGGATCAACCTCAATATGATGACCCTCGCGGGGCTTATTTTGGGGCTTGGTATGATTGTTGATTCGAGTATCGTTGTGCTGGAAAATATTTTTCAGTTCCGCGAGAAAGGTGAGAAACCGACCGCTGCCGCCATTCTCGGCACCGATGAGGTGCTGTCTTCTATAATTGCATCAACGCTCACCACGGTTTGCGTTTTCCTGCCTATGTTCATTTTCAAGAATGATCTGGAAATAGTCGGTATCATGCTTCAGGATTTGATCTTCACGATTGTGATTTCCCTTGTGTCATCCCTTGTAGTGGCAATGTTCCTGATACCGGTGCTGGCGAGTAAATACCTGCCCCTGCATACAAAAACAGAAAAGCCGCTGAAGAACCGCACACTTATCGCTATCGACAAGGCCATAGGCGGGGCGCTTGACGGAATAGCGCGCGCCTACCGCAAAGCATTACAGGCGGCTCTGCGCCACAGGGCGGTGGCCATAATCCTCGTGATTGCCGCGTTTGCCGGTTCGGCCATAGCCTTCACAAAACTGAACATCGTGCTTATGCCTTCGATAGATCCGGACATCGTCACCATGTCTGTGGAAATGCCGCTGGGCACGCCCTACGAAGACACCCTCGCCCTGGTGCTTGAAATGGAAGAATACGCCGAACAGGAAATAAAGGGCATGAAGAGCATTGTGGCGACCGCAGGCGACACCGGTACTATTTCGTTTGACGCGCAGGGCAGTTATAAAGGCGAGCTCGTTATCACCCTTGACCTCGCGGACAAGACCGCCGACACAGGGGATGTAGTTATGCAAAAGTTACGAAGCCACTGGGCTGATTTCCCCAACGCCGTATTTGCCTTTTCCAACCAATTTGATGATATGTTCGGTGGTTCCGACATTGATGTCGTGCTGCATATAGAGGATGTACACCAAGGCTACGCCGATGCAAACAACATTGTAAAACTCATCGGAGACAATATTAGCTCCGTAACAGACCTCGCCATCGACATGAATGCGGGCTTGCCTGAAGTGTCGGTGCACATCGACAGGGCGCGCGCCTACAACTTCGGCCTGAATGTCGCCGGAATCGCTTCGGAAATTGCCGCTTCAATGAACGGTACAACCGCCACATCATTACGCTATGACGGCGAACAATACGATGTGGTACTTATGCTGCAGGAAGAAGACCGCAAAAAGATTTCCAACCTTGATGGGATTTTCGTCCGCGCTGCTTCCGGCCAGCTTCTCCCCGTGTCCAACTTCGCAGAAACCAGGAGCGGCACCGGCCCCGTGGAGATTTCCCGTGAAGACCAGTCGCGGATCATTCACATCACCGGCAATGTAGTGGCCGGCCATAATCTGGCTGACGCTGAAAAGGAAGTCAAAGCCCTGCTTGCGGACACCGACTACGAAGTTACCTACGCCGGTGAAAGCGCCGAAACGCAAAACATGGTGAATGCCTTCATCATGGTGATAATCATGGCTTTATTGCTGGTGTTCGGCGTGATGGCCGGGCAATACGAAAGTTTCAAAGACCCGATTATCAATTTCTGCACCATACCGCTCATACTCATCGGCGTTGTTGCAATCCATATCATCACCGGTTTTGCAGTTTCCGCATTTACCATGATGGGCTTTGTAATGCTGGCAGGAATCGTGGTAAACAACGGCATCATCCTTGTAGACTACACCAATCTTCTTGTCCGCAGGGACAACCGCTCCGTCATGGATGCCTGCCTCGAAGCCGGGGAAACCCGCCTCCGCCCGGTGCTTATGACCGCCCTCACCACCATTCTCGGTGTTGTGCCCATGGCATTTTTCCCCGGCGCTTCGGCCACCATGACCCAGCCCATAGGGCTTGCCATCATCGGCGGACTTACCTCGGCGACATTTATCACACTGTTTTTTATCCCGGTGATGTATTCAATCATCAACGGCAAGAAACAAACAAAAGGAGTAGTAGCATGAAAAAGAAAACATCCGCAGTATTACTGTTCTGTCTGTTCTCTGTCATTATCAATGCACAGGAAAATTCTGCTCTTATACTGACGGTAGATGAAGCGGTGCGCTATGCCCTGCAAAACAGCCGTCAGATACAGAGCGGCGCCATTGACCTGGAAACACAGAAACGTGCAAGCAATACCGCCTGGAACACCTTGTTACCGAGTGTCGATGCAAGCGGTACAATTAACCGCGCCAATGAAGCTATGGAGATACCGGGTGTCACCATTGCCGAAAAAGATCATTGGCAAATGGGCGGCAGTATAGGTGTTTCGCTTAATTTTAATGTCGCAATGATCGAAACGATCAAGGCTGCAAAAATCGATTATGAGGCGGGTAAAATCACCTTTGAAGAGACACAAAAACAACTTGAGCGTGACGTGCAGAAACTGTTTTACAGTCTCCTTCTGATGCAGGAAAGCATTAAGATGAGCGAAGAAAACTTACTGGCGGCAAAAAACCGTGTTGCGGAAGCGGAGCAAAACTACCGCGCGGGGAAAATTTCGGAGATAGAACTTTTGCAGACCCAGGTGGCCTACCAGAATCAACAGCCGGAGGTACTGCGGGCGAAACAGGCCCTGAAACAAAACCTGAACAGCTTCGCGCTTTTGCTTGGCATGAAAGCCGGAACCGGGATACAGGTCGCAGGGACTATTGAGCGTCCTACGGCTGCGGAAACGGAGTTTCAGGTTACAACAACACGGACCGAACAAACATTGCAAAAGAACATCGATGCCCTTATTGCCAATCGCAAGGCGCTTAATCTTCAGGTGTTTACGCCGTCACTGCAATTAAGTTATGGACTGCAGCCGGGGGCATCCCTTACCAGCCTTACTGACGGCACAACGGACCCGTGGAAGGATAACGGCGGCTTTTCCGCAAGCCTCGTCTGGAACCTTACCAACCTGCTGCCCTTTTCAGCAAACCGTCAACAGGCAAAAAACATAGACGCCAATATCGCAAAACTCCGCATCGCACAAACCGATGCAAGGGAGAACGCCATAAACGAGGCGCAGCAGCTTGCCGACACCCTGGAACTTTCCCGTGCCCAGATAAGCGCCCTTGAGGCAAACATCGCCCTCGCTTCGAGGAACTACGAATTAACCGAAACGGCATACCGGAACGGCCGCACGGATCTACTTAATCTACAGGATGCCGAACTGTCCCTTAATCAGGCACGGCAGGGCCTGCTTGCCGAGCAGTTCAACTACATATCCGCCTTTCTGGATATGGAGTACTTAAGTGGTGCAAAAATGCGGTAGACTGTTACATAAGCGCAAAATATGCTAGGCTCAAAAGGAGGAGCGCATGATGACCATAAAAAGGCGGATGATTGTTACCAATATCCTGATGCTCGTGGTGCCTGTGGTACTGTGCGTAATTGCCGGATGGCTTTTAAACAGTATCGGCTTTTTTATAATGGAATCGCAGGGGCTTCCTTTTCCCCGCGAGGCAGGCGGTCCTCCGCGTGCTATTGCTAAAGTAGAGGAATATCCGCCTGTTATGTATTTATTTCTTTTTATGCAAATGGTTCTTGTTATCGGGATTTTTTTTGCAAGCAATATGTTTTTTACCCGCAGGCTGGTTGGGCAAATTATGGCGGAACATGAAAAATACGAAAACAACCGCCGCGAACTTATCGCCGGTATTTCCCACGATTTACGAACCCCGCTCACCTCAATTAAAGCATATCTTGAGGGGATAGAAACCGGCCTTGCCTCCACGCCGGAAAAACAGCAAAAGTATTTTTCCACCATAAAAAACAAAACCAATGATCTGGAACACATCATCAATCAGCTTTTTTTGTTTTCAAAGCTTGACATCGGCGAATATCCGGTGAATATGCAGAAGATCGATCTGGGGCGTACCCTGGCGGAAATGCTGGCAGAGCTTACCGATGAATACGGGCGCCGGGGGCTGACAATCATACAGGATCAGGATGACGTTCCGTCATTTGCCGATACGGTATTTGTTAACGCCGATTATCTGCAATTACGAAATGTTATTATCAACATTCTGGAAAACAGCGTAAAATACAAAAATACCGAGAAGGGTGTTTTGCACGTCAATTGTTCTGTTTCCGGCAGTACCGCTGAAATTATATTAGCCGATGACGGCCCCGGTGTTCAGCCTGACGCGCTGGACAAGTTGTTTGACGTGTTCTATCGAACCGATCCGGCGCGCAACAATGAAAAAAAGGGAAGCGGCCTGGGGCTTGCCATTGCCGACAAAACCATACGGCGTATGGGCGGCACAATTCATGCTGAATTACCCGGACACGGGCTTTCCATTATTATTAACCTTCCAATCATTCATGATAAGGGTTAGCATAGAATCATGAAAATACTCATTATTGAAGACGACAAGGCAATGGCCGACATCGAGCGTGATTTTCTGGAAATGAACGGCTTTGAAGTTGAACACGAAAGTGACGGCATCAAAGGCATGGAGTGTGCCTTGAAGGGCGGCTTTAATTTGATATTGCTTGACCTGATGCTTCCCGGCAAGGACGGCTGGGAGATATGCCGTCAAATCCGCAGCAAAATTGATGTGCCGATTTTGATGGTCACCGCCCGTGTTGAGGACATCGACAAGGTGCGCGGTTTTGGCCTCGGCGCGGATGATTATATTTCAAAACCCTTTTCACCCACGGAATTGGTGGCACGGGTAAAGGCGCATATTGCCCGGTATGAACGGCTGAAAGGCGGCGGCACAAAAGACAGCGCCGCTTCCCCGGACGCAGAAATTGATTTAGGTTATCTGAAAATCAATCCTTCTGCACGGCGCGTGTATGCTTTTGATAAAGAAGTAGTGCTTACCAATAAAGAATATGAATTACTGTATTTTCTTATTTCAAATGCGGAAAATGTATTCAGTAAAGAACAGTTGTATAACCGGATTTGGGGCGAAGATATGTACGGCGATATTAAAACGGTTACGGTTCATATCAAGCGTCTGCGGGAAAAAACAGAAAAGGACCCGATAAACCCTCTGCATATACAGACCGTATGGGGCGCGGGGTACCGGTTTACCGTGTAATTTTGGCAGCGGCACGGACTGCTTTACTTCCCCGGTAAACCCCGGTACACTACAACTCAAGATACAAAAGGAGGGCACAGGATGCACACATTAGATTTTCCGAAGGATTTTGTATGGGGTACCGCTACAGCCAGCTATCAGGTTGAGGGGGCGGCCCACGAGGGCGGACGGAGCGATTCGATTTGGGATGTTTTTTCCCGGAAGCCCGGCGCGGTCTACGGCGGCGAAAACGGGGATGTCGCCTGCGATCAATACCATCGCTATAAAGAAGATATTGCCCTTATGGCGGAACTGGGCTTTAAGAGCTATCGCTTTTCCATCGCCTGGCCCCGGATTATCCCCGGCGGTGACGACGGCAAGGTAAACCCGGAAGGGGTAGCCTACTACCGTGCCCTCTGCAACGAGCTTCACGCCCACGGCATGGAGGCTTGCGCTACCATCTATCACTGGGATTTGCCCCAATCACTGGAAGATAAGGGCGGCTGGACCGAACGGCATACCGCCGAAGCTCTGGGGGAATTTGCCAAAGTGTGCTTCAAAGAGCTGGGGGATGTGGTGGATCAGTGGATCACCATCAATGAGCCTCTCTGCGTTGCCTATTTGGGGTATTACCAGGGGGAACATGCCCCCGGCATTAAGGATATTGGTAAGGCCATCCGGGCGGTACATCACATCAACCTGGCCCACGGGCTGGCGGTCAAAGCCCACCGTGCCGCAGGGCTCAAAGCGCCCATCGGGATCACCTGGAATGCCAGTATGCCCCGCGCCGCAACCGACAGGGAGGAGGACAAGCAGGCGGCCCTCATTGCCCGCGCTCTGGAAACCGAAGTGTTCACCCATCCCGTGCTGGGTAAGGGGTATCCCGAACTGGTAGGCAAGCTGGGACTTTCCGTCCCCATTCAGAGTGGGGATTTGGAGATCATCAGCCAGAAGATCGATTTTATCGGGATAAATTACTACAACGAAAACCCGGTAGCGGCGGACCCGAACGCCCCCTTCAAATACAGCACCAAGCCCTCCTGGCAGGACACCAGCGACATGGGCTGGCCTGTTGTTCCCGGCGGCCTCGCCCGGCTACTTACGTGGGTAGGAAGTATAGGCGGAGGGCTGCCCATCTACGTCACCGAAAACGGTTATGCCCGGCAGGATGCGGTTGACCCCAAAGGCCGGGTCCACGACATTGAACGGATACGGTACGTCCGCCAGCATTTGGCGGTTTGCGCGGACTTGATCAAACAGGGGGTGAACCTCAAAGGCTATTACGCATGGTCCTTCATTGATAACTTTGAATGGGCCTGGGGGTATACCAAGCGCTTCGGCATTGTCCATGTGGATTATGCAACCCAGAAGCGGACACCCAAGGACAGCGCCTACTTCTTCCGGGATGTTATTGCCGGTTTTGGTGAATGGTAAGTCTCAGTTTGATACAACTCGGACCAGTAGGTCCATTTCTATTACAGTTTATTCTCATACTGATTAACGCGGTTTTCGCCTCGGCGGAAATCGCGCTTATTTCGGTGAACGATACCAAACTGGAGCTTATGGCCGCCGCGGGGGACAAGCGGGCGCAGAAGCTCCTGGCCCTGACCCGGCAGCCCGCCCGGTTTTTGGCAACCATTCAGGTGGGCATCACCCTGGCGGGCTTTTTGGGCAGCGCCTTTGCGGCGGATAACTTTTCCAACAGGCTCGTGGCATCCTTCAATTCCCTCGGAGTAAGCTCCATCTCCCCGGCTACCCTCAAGACAATATCGGTGGTGGTGATCACCGTGATCCTCTCATTCTTCACTCTGGTGCTGGGGGAACTGGTCCCCAAGCGGATAGCCATGCGCAAGGCCGAGCCCCTGGCTTTCTTTATGGCGGACTTCATTTACGTCATCTCCAAAATTTTTGCCCCCGTGGTGTGGCTCCTCACCAAATCCACCAACGCCCTGCTTAGGCTGATGCGGATCGACCCCAACGCCGAAGCCGAGGCGGTAACGGAAGAGGAGATTCGCATGATGGTTGATGCCGGAAGCGAGAAAGGCACCATCGATGCCGGTGAGCAAGAGATCATCCATAACGTATTTGAATTTGATAACACCGCCGCCGTGGAGGTGATGACCCACCGCACCAATGTAACCCTGCTCCGGGAAAAGGACAGCGACGCCGACTGGAAGCGAATCATCTACGAAACCCACCATAGCCATTACCCCGTATCCGGGGAGACGGCGGACGATATTCTGGGTGTGTTAAGCGCCCGTGACTACTTCCGCCTTAAAGACCACAGCCGTAAAACCGTCATGGAAGCGGCCGTCAAACCCGCCGTCTTCGTCCCCGAATCGGTCAAGACCGACGTGCTTTTTAAGAACATGAAGCGCACCCGCAATCACTTTGCGGTACTCCTGGACGAATACGGCGGCATGAGCGGCATCGTCACCATCAACGACCTGCTGGAAGCCTTAGTCGGCGACTTCGACAACGGCGGCCCGGAACGCCCCCTTATCGAAAAACTTGACACCCGCCAATGGCGGATCCACGGCGCGGCGCCGCTGGACAAGGTTGAAAAAGCCCTGTCCGTCACTCTGCCGGTGCAGGAGTACGATACCTTCGGCGGCTTCGTCTTTAGCCTGTTGGGGGAAGTCCCCGAAGACGGTCAAAAAGCGGAGCTTGAAGACTTTGGGCTGCATATCAGTATAGAAGAAATTAAAGAGCGGCGGCTGGAGACGGCGTTGGTACAGATATTGGAACGCCGCGCACCTTAGAATCCACGGAAAATTCGCCGTTTTTACCGGAAAAACCGGGACATTGCCCGCCGATTTCGTTATATTTAAGGTGATCCTCTTTGTAATTCCAACCGATGCTGTGGTAGGATAGGGGGCATTTTCTTACGGTGATTTTAGGAGCATCAGATGAACAATAGATTAAAAACGGGACGTACGCGTATCGCGCTTATGCCGACGGCAGTTATGACGATGGCCATGACGATGGCGGCCTGTACGTTTGGCCTCCCCGAAGCGGTAACCGTCAAAACCAACCCGGTATTGAGCTTCCCCCTGGGGAGCATCGGGAGCGCTTTGAACGATCAGAATAAGGGATTCCTCACGCAGTTGGACCACATTCTCGATCCAAAAGAACTGGAAAAAACCCTGCCCGGTGAAGGTGGCAAACCATTTCCGGGCCAAATCTACCGGTATTCTGATATCAAGGGTAATCCCGATGGGTACCATACCAAACCCGGCGGCGTACAGACCTACATGATCACCTATCCAATCCAGAAAATGAACCAGGATTTGTCCCAATACATGAAGACGGATATTCCGTCAATAGACATAGAGATTAGCGACGAAATAGCCGCCGCAACCACGCTTGCATCGGTAATGGGGGGCTTTCCCATTCCGATTCCCAGTGTCCCCCCTTCCGTGGATCCCGATGCCCCAACCCTTGTTATACCCTTTCCCGATGTTATGGTAACGTGGATGGCCAATATCAAGCTGGCTAAGGGTACGGGGATTGTATTTAAGAATGTCCTCTCCTCACTCCAAAACGCGCTTGAGCTTTGCATCCCCCAATTTGGCATCGGCAGCATAATCGGTGAGCCCATAGCCTATACAACGGGGCGGACAAAGGCCGAACTTGCAGCGGCCGGTTTTACCGCGGACGAGCTTGACAAAATGGATATTGGCGACAACGATCTGGCGTTTGTCTGTGATACTGCCCCCGTTCAACAGTTGCTTGACGCATCCACCCCTGGCACGATTGTAGAAGGCACCGAAAAAATACAGGTCTATGCCCGGTTGGTTGGTCAAATAGCCGCCCAGACGTTGAAGCCCACCGTGGCCTTTGAGTGGGAAGAAGTGGATATGTATCCCGGCGCCGAAGGTACGGGTTTTGGCGGGTTGTTTGAAGGATTTGATTTATCGTCCGTTTTGGACCAAATGAAAGACTTTGGGGATGTTGCCCCGGGTGAGATTCCCGGATACCTCTTTCTCTCTACCGAGGACCATGACCATATTATTACCGCCCTTGACATTTCGGTTAGCTATAACGTCGGCGGAGTAATCAGCGGGGGGAAAATCGAAGGGGGAGTGTTATTCCCCTTCGCTGATATTATTGCCACGCCTGATCTGGTTAATCCTAATCCTGATCACACTAAAGTTATTGATGACAATGACGGAACGTATGCGGCATCCGGTCTGAAAAATGCGGTACCGGTAAAAGGGTTTGATCTCAGTTTCATGCTGCACCCTGAAAATAAAGGCGCCATACTGGAATACGATATTAGATTTACACCCGGCTCTTCTGTCAGAATGACGAATGGTATGACAGAAATTTCCATCAAAGCCGACATGGGCATGATCCTTCCGATGGAATTCACCTTTGGAGACAAAGATAAAGATGGCAAAGATATTTCGATGACCATCGACGGAACCAAATACATACCCCTTACCATCAAACAGCTCGACAGCTTTTTTGCGACCAGCGAAGACGGCGGAGAAGACGGTTCGAAAGACGCCATTGCCGAGGCGCTTGGACCGAATAGTTCGTTTGTCGGCAGTCTGCAGCTTACGAACATTGTAAACGGCTTAACCGGCGGTATGTATCTGGGTGTCTCGGAGGATTCGAATGACCCGGAGGAATTCCCCTGGCAGGTCCTTCCGCTGGTGTCCAAAACGGAGATGGCAGGGAAGGACCCGGATCCGTTAATCATGACCAAGATGGCAATCCCGGCGATTAGAATCCTGCTCAAAGAAGACGCAGCTACCCCCGGAAAAGCGCCGTTCTATATTAAAGAACAAACGCCAAAACCGGTGCTGGATGAAGCGGGAAAAGCCGTGTTGGATGATGACGGAAATCCGGTGCTGAAAATAAAGCCGGAACTCGATTTTAACATAATCGTAGGCGGTGTGCTTGATCTTGATAAGACTATTGCGTTTTAAGGGAGCATGAACGTGAAAAAATATATCCTGTGTTTTGTACTGCTGTGCGCGGCATTTTTTCTCCATGCTCAGGAAAATCACTTTGACAGCTTTGATAATGATGACTTTGGCAGTGATGGTTTTGGCACCGACTGGCTCAAGGGAGAAGAGAGCGATATAGTTCTGCCAACTCCGACCATCACTGAAGAAGAAACTGTCGATTCGGCGCTTATGGAGGCTGCCGAAGCCGACACGAAAGCTGCCCTCGCTGAAAAAAAAGAAGCCGCAAAGCCCAAGGGTTTTGCGGCTTCTATGCGCCTTGTTGAAAAGAAAGTGGCGAACTACATGAATGACCCCAAGATTGAAACCCGGCACAATGAAAGCCGCCGCACAGTTGAAATTGCCCTGGTGGATGTCGAAGCGGGCTTTGCCAATAATCTTCTCGGCGTGGGTGATATATTCCAGAAGAATCTTGTAGTCGACCTGAATGAATACGCGGGCCGGATACCCGAAGACGGCTTTATCGGGTTTAATATCGTTCCCAATGTCAGCGCGGTGGACTTCAAGTTTAACGCCAAAAAGAAAGATTGGGGTTTCGGTATCAGTCCCGCCAGTGTAACCGGAAGAATTGACCTCAAGCTGCCCCGGAGCTTCTTGAGTCTGCTTGCCGACGGGAATCAGGGACCCAACGGCGATATTACCGACGAGATTGTCTTGTCCGGGGCCGTATACTACGTATTCGATACCAGCAGCCATTTTAATGTTGCGGTTCACGGAAAGAATCTGCGCCTGGGGGTTGGTCCTGCCTACTATATCCCCGGGCTGTACATCCCCAAATCCCCCATCACCTATCACGTAAAAACCGATACGGAAATTTCCGCTTCGATCGACGGTAATTTCAGCGTGTATATGCCGACGGATTTTATAGGTAATAGTATTGATGTAGGCCAGATGCTTTCATCGGGAGGGGTGGATATTTCCCTTAATGCCGAATACCCCCTCCTTACCCGCCTTGATGTGGGCGCTTCGATCAGCCGCATTCCCTTTGTTCCCGCTACATTAAGTCGTGGTATGACGGGTTCAATCCACCAAGCGGACACCCTTATCGGTATCGGCGAGATACTGCGTTTGGGCGGTATAGATAAAGCTTACGGCACTCCTGAAATAGAAGATTTATACGAACTGAGCGATTTTGGCGCGTTACCGGAACTCAAGGTTACCCGCCCGGTGCGCTTTGATTTTTACACCCTGTTCCGGCCCGCACGGGACGATCTTCTGGTGATACGGCCAAACATCGGCTTTACGCTGGCCTCCAAAAATTCGGACGCCTATTTTAACGGCGCCGCGGAAATTCAGCTCAATCTGGGCACCAAAGGTATCCCCTACCTCTTTACCCTCTACCTCAACACCGGCCGTGAAGAAGGTATGTGGCGGCACAAGCTGGGCTTCCAGTTGAACCTCCATGCCTTTGAGCTTGACCTTGAAGCCGCCGTGCGCTCCCAAAACTACAAGACCAGCTATCAAGCCACCGGCGCATCGGTAAAAGTGGGACTGAAGTTTGGGTGGTGAGTGTACCATCCACTGGCTGAATAAAAAGGGACGCCGCAGGGCGTCCCTTTTGCATATCCCGGCATCAAGCCGGTACGCGCTTACTGATTGACTCCAATCTCGATAACCCGCTTCTGCGCCTCGGGCCGCTTCTTGATTTCCAGGTTCAACAGCCCGTTTTTAAAGACCGCCGAGATAGCGTTGGTGTCGGCATTTTCCGGCAGCCTGAACTCACGGTGGAAAGACGCACTCCGCCGTTCCCGGACAATGAACCGGGGCTCACCGTTGGCCTCTTTGGAAGCCGCCTTTTCCGCCGCAGCATCCTGTACGGCTTCCTCCTTCCTGGATTCGATGGTCAGAACGCTGCCGTCCACATGGACCTGGATGTTCTTTTCATCATAGCCGGGCAGCTCCGCCTCCACCTCGTAGGCCCCCTCCGTCTCCAGAATATCCACCGCCGGCAGATAGCGCTGGTTTCTGGCCGGAGTGAGCGGGGATTCCCCGAAAAAGGAACCCATGTACTGGTCGAAGTCCTCCAAAGCCTTCTCGATAGTAAAGGGCCGATACAACGTAACAGTTTTCATTTTGATACCTCCAAGTAATATAATTTGGTTTGTACTAACCGTACACTTATACATAAGCAAACACCGTGCCAAGTTCTAAAAA
Source organism: Spirochaetia bacterium (assembly GCA_025997835.1). Lineage (GTDB taxonomy): Bacteria > Spirochaetota > Spirochaetia > Treponematales > Breznakiellaceae > BNVD01. Next base: position 6,807 of record BNVD01000008.1, on the reverse strand, counting down.
ACCCGCAAAAAATTATAAAAATTCTTTTATCCCATGCGGATATACGCTAATTCATTATAATACAAGGAATTACGATGCCTTATAAGAATGGCGCATTAGGCCAGCGCAGGAAAAAAACGAAAGTCTTTAGCGATGATAGCCCTTATCAGTTTTTGCAAATACTTAAAGGTGAGTCATTTTATTGCGTATGTATCATTTTGGAAAATCAAATGTATCAATATGACACACATTTGATTAACCGGATTGGGAGAGTAGGGCAGATCGGAACCATATTGAGAGAATGGGGCCAAATGAAACCCCATAAAGCCGCCCAAAACGCCTCTTCCCCATCCCCAGAGTGAATGTGAAACCACACACCCGGTAAAGGCGGGCGGGGTGGTGGGTGGCCCCTCCCCGAGACATTATGACAACTCACAAAAACGCTTGAGCGTCTTGGCCAGTAAACCAAATCCCTCAGCCAGAAAACGCGCCTCGTTCGAGCACAGTTGTTGTCATCCTTGGCTCGGGCGGGGGGCCGCCCACCACACCGCCCGTATATACCCGTTTATGCGAATTCCCATCGATTAAAACCCTTCTCACACCCCCCCCAAACCTGCTATCCTACCCTCATGACCATTGACGTTCAAACCACGGTAAAGAACCTGCACCCCCTGGAGGTCCGCATCATCCTGGCCTATAAAAAGGGGGATGAGCTTTCCATTGAGCGGGTAGAAAAGGACCTGGATTTTAAGCCGGGGAACGGGAATCAGGCCCTGTCCTGGCTTGCCGGGAAGGGTATTGTCGGCGAAGTCCGCCGGGAAATCAGCGTATTCTATGAATTGACCGATTTGGGCCGGGAGTGGAATGACAAGGGCACTCCCGAAGAACGGATTATCGAACTGGTGCGTATCAAACAAGGTTTACGCTTGCCGGATATTGCCCAAACCCTGGGGCTCGATAACAAGGATGTGGGGAGCGCCTTTGGCGCGCTTTCGAAATTGGGGGTTCTGGCCCTGGATGGCGAGAAGCGGGTGACGGTTGCGTTACCGGCGGATCAGCTGGTTAATGGCAGACCCGCCACGGGTGAAGCCGCTGAACACTTCGCCCTTATCCGGGGCTTGTTGGATAAGGCCGCCAAAGCCGGTGACGGTCTTATCGCGGAGACGGCTCTTTCTGCGGCGGAAAAGGCCGCCATGGGCGGTATTGCCAAGAAGCGGGGCGCCGCAGACGCGCCCTTCCGGCAGACGGACCGGGAGACGGTGATCTATCATTTTACTGATGAATGGGATGCGGTGACGGCGGCCCTCAAGGCGGCGGGGATCACCGGGGACGAGATTGGCACCCTTACGGCGGAAATGCTGGAAACCGGCGCCTGGAAGGGAAAGGCGTTCCGCTCCTATAACGTAAAGGTGCCGCCCACCCGGCTCGTGGTGGGACGGACCAATCCTTACGCGAAATTTTTGGAAGACGTAAAGGATAAGCTGGTATCATTGGGGTTTGAGGAGTTCGACGGGCCGCTGGTGGAGACCGAATTCTGGAATTCCGATGCCCTGTTTATGCCGCAGTTCCATTCCGCCAGGGATATACACGATGTGTACCATATCGCCGAGCCTGAAAAGGCCAAGTCCATTGAGGAGCCGTGGCTTTCGAACGTGGCGGCGGCCCACGAAAACGGCGGCAAGACCGGAAGCCGGGGGTGGAGCTACAACTTTGACCGGGAGTTTACCCGCAGGCTCATTCTGCGTAGTCAGGGGACGGTGCTTTCGGCAAAGACTTTGCCCAAGGCGAACATCCCCGGCAAGTACTTCGGGATAGTCAGGTGCTTCCGCTACGACAAGGTGGACGCTACTCATTTATCGGACTTTTACCAGACCGAAGGGATCGTGCTGGGGGAGGATGTGAACCTGCGGACCCTCTTGGGGATGCTGGATATGTTTGCACGGGAAGTGGCGGGGGCCAAGGAAGTAAAGTATGTGCCGGGTTACTTCCCCTTTACCGAGCCTTCGGTGGAGGTGCACATCAAGCACCCGGTGCTGGGCTGGTTTGAACTGGGCGGGTCGGGGATTTTCCGGCCCGAAGTAACCGCCTCCCTTGGGGTGAACGTACCGGTGGCCGCCTGGGGAATCGGCATTGACCGTATGGCGTTGATGGCTCTGGGGCTTAACGACCTTAGGGAACTATTCAGCTGCGATATTGAGAACGTACGGCTGCGGCGGGTACAGTAGAATGGGGCGGCTATCGGGATAGCAACGCAAATAGTTTGTTTTGCGGCGTGTGTTCGAGGAGATTACTAACTTGTGCCAATAAATTGGCGGGCTTGACCGGTTTGGCGATGAACATGTTGGCGCCCTTGCTGAGGGCATGAGCTGCGAAATCTTCACTGCTATGGCCTGAAATAACAATAACCGGGGTACTCATAAATTTGGGCATTTTGCGGATTTCATGGATGAATTCAAACCCCGACATATCGGGCATTTCAATATCCACCAAAAAAATATCCACCGTGATGGTTTTGAGCAGGGTGAGGGCTTCCATGGCGGAAACGGCAATTTTCACATCATATTGGCTGTCCAAAATATTTTTATAAACCGCCAAGATCATAGGCAAATCATCAATGGCGAGTACCGTTTTTTTATCAGCCATGCATTTTCCTGTACCGTTAGAAGCATAGTTCTGATTACTGCCCGTGTCAACGCCCGGACGCCCATTGAAAGCGGCTCCGTTTTACCGTATCATTCTGATACCATGCCAAAGATTGAAGTAAATGAGGAAGTTTTCTACACCCTGGTGGGCCGCCGTTGGGATAACCGAGATAGTTTCGAGGAGGCTCTGACCTGTGCCAAGGCGGAATTGGACGAGGATTCTGATAAAAGCCTGTCCCCGGCGGAGCGGACTCTAAAAATAGAGTTAAATGATACCAACCGGCCCGATTTGTGGGCCACGGCGGGCTGTGGACGGCAGCTTAGGATATACAATGGCGGGAAGCGGCCGGACTATCCCTTTTTTTCAGCCCCCGGCAAGGTGCAAAAGACCAAGTACAAGGTGCTGGTGGAACCTTCGGTTAAGGGGGTCAGACCCTTTCTCGCGGGTTTCGTGGCAAGCGGCAAAGCGATCAGCGATGCCTCATTGCGGGACATGATCCAGACCCAGGAGAAGCTGGCCTGGAATTTCGGGCGCAAGCGGCGGACCGTATCCATGGGGCTGTACCGTACCGCCGCCATCACGTGGCCCATCACCTACAAGGCGGTGGACCCGGACTCGGTGTCCTTTGTGCCCCTGCAATGGGAATTGCTTGGCGGAGCCAAGCACCCCCTCACCCTGCGGGAGATATTGAAACAGCACCCCAAGGGCAAGGAGTACGCCTTTATTCAGGAACACGAGCCCCTGCACCCCCTGCTGGTAGATGCCAAAGGCGGCGTCCTCTCCTATCCGCCGATCATCAACTCCGCCGATATTGGGGCGGTACAGGTGGGGGACACGGACCTCTTTGTGGAGCTTACCGGTACGGATCAGCCCTCGGTGACCCTGGCCGCGTCGATTGTGGCCTGCGATCTGGCGGACCAGGGCTTTACCATTGAGCCGGTAGAGGTTGAATACGGGTACGACACCCCCTTTACTAAGGGGTCCAACGGAACTCAAGCCGCCGGTACCGGAAAATCAATAACTACCCCCTACTATTTTCAGGAGCCGGTGTTTTGCACCCTTGCGCGGGTGGAAAAGTTTCTGGGTGAAAAAATCGGCGGCGATGACTGCGTAAAGGCTCTGGCACGGATGGGCGTTAGGGCGGAAAAGGCTCTGGATGTTGAAAAGGACGCCTCCACCGGCGGAGACATCGTAATGGCAGCCGCAGGCATCCGGGCCTGGCCCCCGGAATACCGCAACGACTATCTCCACGCCGCAGATGTGGCGGAGGATGTGATGATAGGCCGGGGGCTTAACACCTTCAAACCCGCGCGGCCAAGCGCCTTTACCATGGGGCGGCTTACCCCCATCACCTTCTTTAGCCGCCGGGTTAAGGAAATCTTCGTGGGCATGGGCTATCAGGAGATGATTTACAACTACCTCGGTTCCCGGAAGGACTTTGTGGACAATATGCGGGGCGACGGCAGCCGTATCATCAGGGTTGCCAACCCCATGACCGAGAACTACGAGTACGTCCGCGACGGGGTGCTGGCCTCCCTTTTGATGAGCGAGTCCGTATCGGGCCACGCGGTGTATCCCCACCGCATCTTCGAAGTGGGCAAGGTGGCCTACCGCAACGAGGCGGAGAATTACGGCACCAGTACAAGACAGTACGCGGGGTTCCTCCACGCCGGGCAGGACGCCAACTTCAACACCGCATCGGGGCAGCTTCAAACCCTGTTTTATTATATCGCCAGGGAGTACGAGGTGGAGGAAGCCCAGGACAGCCGGTTTATTCCGGGGCGGGCAGCGGCCATCATCTACAAGGGCGCAAGTATCGGCGTGTTTGGGGAGCTTCACCCGGAGGTGCTGGAGAACTGGGGCATAACCACGCCCTGTATCGCCGGGGAAATTGATTTGGACGCGCTGTTGTAATGATCAAAACTTTCCAACATGATTGAAGTTTGCGGGAAAGTTATCAATAGTTTCAATCATGTTGGAAACTTATGTATAAATGATAGTAAATATTAAATATGATTGAAACTATTGTATATTTGACGAATCATTTCAATTATACTTGAAACTTTTTAGAAAATGAAGTAAAGTATCAAGTATGGATGAAACTTTTTATCAGTATATCCCCCGGAACTCATATATTGAGCGGATACGGCCCTTTATGGGGTCCCATATCATCAAGGTGCTGGTTGGCCAGCGCCGGGTGGGGAAGAGCTATATCCTTTTTCAGCTCATGGATGAAATCAGAAAAGATGATGGGGAGGCCAATCTGGTCTATATCAATACGGAATTGGTGGAGTTCCGGGACTTGAAAACCCATGTTGATTTGTATGATTTTGTCGCTGCTCATCTTGTGGCGGGAAAGCCCAATTATGTGTTTATCGATGAAATTCAGGAGATTGCCGAATTTGAACGGGCGGTGAAGTCCCTTTTTGCGGAGGACCGGGCGGACTTGTATATCACCGGCAGTAATTCCCACCTCGTTTCCGGGAATCTTGCCACTTTCCTTGCAGGGTGGTATATCCAGTTTCAAATTCATCCTTTGGGATACGGGGAATTTCTTACCTTTCACGGGCGTGAGGATAACGGTGAAAGCCTGCGGAAATACCTGCGTATCGGGGGGATGCCCTATCTTGCGTCCATGCCGGGCGGCGAAAATCAGGCTTTTGAGTACCTCAAAAATGTGTACGAATCCATACTGCTCCGAGATGTGGTGGCCCGTGAAAATATCCGCAATATCCGGTTTATTGAGAACCTGACGGCTTACCTGGCGGATAACACGGGAAATATTTGTTCTGCCAATATCATCAGTAAATACCTGAAAAACCAGCGGGATGCCATGCCGGTACAGACGGTGATAAGTTACCTGACGGCACTGGAGAAGTCCTTCCTGATCAACAAAGTTCACAGGCGGGAAGCCGCCGGGTTGAAGATTTTTGAAATCGGGGAAAAGTACTATTTTGAAGATATGGGGTTGCGGAATATCCTGACCAAGAATGCCCTGCCCCAGGATACGGGAAAACTGGTTGAGTGCGCGGTCTACCTGTTTCTGGTTCAACAGGGGTTTACGGTATATGTGGGAAAGGACGGGGACGCGGAGATCGATTTTATTGCCGAAAAGCAGGACGAACGGATCTATGTGCAGGCGGCGTGGCGTGCCGATACTGAGCAAACGTATGCGCGGGAGTTTGGGAATCTGGAAGCCATCAAGGATAACTACCCCAAGTATGTGGTAACTTTGGATGAAGATATTATGAACAAGAATCCCCAGGGGATACGGCATGTGTCGTTGAGGGAGTTTTTGCTATGGGATTTGTGAATGGATTTATTCTGCAGTTGGACGTAAGATATGCCAGAGCAGCATTATGGAGGAATTTATTATGAACAGTACGATTTATACCTGTACAATCGCTACCCCGCTGGGTGAGATACGGGCCGCCGCCGAGGATGAGGCCCTTACGGGGCTGTGGTTTACCGGACAGAAATACTTTCCCGCAAAGGTTGATAGTTGGGTTGAGAATGCCGGGTACGGTGTGTTTGATGCCCTGCGCTCCTGGCTGGACGCGTATTTTTCGGGCAGTGATACTGCGCAGCGTTCCGCAGAAATACTGTCCGGCATCAAACTTGCGCCGCATGGTACGGCGTATCAAAAAGCTGTTTGGGATCAACTGTTGAAGATTCCCTACGGAGCAACCACAACGTATGGGGAGATTGCCAGGCGGGTTGCTGCCGCATTGAAACAAAGTTCCGCTTCGGCGCAGGCGGCAGGGGGCGCGGTGGGGCATAACCCCATTTCGCTGGTGATACCCTGCCACAGGGTGATCGGTGCGGACGGGAGCCTTACGGGATACGCCGGGGGGCTTGACCGGAAGAAGGCGCTGCTGGAGATGGAGCGCGGCGGTACATTGTAAATACTAAACTGTAATAATCAAAAAAGAATAATTAGAGTCTGTCTCACTGCTGTCCGGTTTAATCATAGTAACCCCTCCAAAAGAGGCTGAGAAGAGTATATTTCAGGCGGCGGTGCTGTATTGGTACATAGTCCCAGGATTGAGTTTTTTGACAGCAATGTTGTCTTAATCATCTGCAATATTTGGTGAGCCGAGGCAGATATGCCGTCAAGGGTTCTGCAAATCCACAGCAAGACAGAAAGAATGAGTGCCACCCATATCTGGGTGAACACCGCATTCT
>BNVD01000007.1 GCA_025997835.1 Spirochaetia bacterium | reverse complement strand
TTACAACCCTGTCGGGCGGCGTAGTGACCTTTGTCAGCTCCACGGTGGTTACCATTAGCAACGTGAGATTTGTGGATAACCCAGGAAGCGGCCAGACAATCACCATAGCCGCTGCCGCCTTTGCCACGCAGAACCTGGGGGTCGCGGCTACGGTAGTTGCGAGCGGCAAGACGTGGCAGGTTAGCACCATTGCCGGAAACGATACATCAACCATTCGCGACGGCGTGGGTACAGCGGCAGGGCTCAGCACCCCGCACGATAACGCACTGTATAACGGGAAGCTCTATGTTGTGGACAGCACCACTGTTCGCGTAATAGATCTTACCACCCAACAAGTGGACACCTTTGCCGGAAGCACGGGAGGCCATCGCGACGACTTTGGCATAGCGGCACAATTCGATGACCCTCGTGGCATCGCAGCAGACGGCATGGGGAACCTCTATGTTGTGGAAAACAGCGGCGCCAACAGAGGCGGCGGCCACTCTATTCGCAAAATAAATATTGCCACCCAATACGTGAGCACCTTTATCAGAGGCGGGCAAGGCCATGTTGACGGCGCGGCCGATACGGCACTGTTCGATGACCCTTGTGGTATCGCAGAGTACGGGGGGAAGCTCTATGTTGCGGATAGCTCGAACAACTGTATTCGCGTAATAACTATTAGCTCCGGAGTAGTGGACACCTTTGCCGGAGGCGGTCCAAGTTACCCAGGCAATGCCGACGGCACGGGTACAGCGGCACGGTTCAACCGGCCTCGCGACATCGCAGCAGACGGCATTGGGAACCTCTATGTTACGGACCGAGTCAACAACAGTATTCGCAAAATAGTTATTGCCACCCAATACGTGAGCACCGTTGTCGGCGGGTTCAACGACCCTATCGGTATCGCAGTGTACAGCGGGAGCCTCTATGTTACGAACAGTCACAAGGTTAGCAAAATAGATATTGCCACCAGTGCAGTGACCACCATTGCCGGAAGCGGCTCTAGCGGCTATGTCGAAGGCAGGGGCACAGTGGCACGGTTCTTTTATCCTGAGGGTATCGCAGTAGACGGCAGCGGGAATCTCTATGTTGCGGACCGCGCCAACCACCGTATTCGCAAGATAACGCCGCCGTAGGGGGGTAATGGCGGTAGGTAAAGGGGGACTTTAATTCGGGAAACCGGCGGGGAAGCCCGCCGGTTTTTTTTCACCTTTTCTGGCTATTGAATTGCCGGCTACTCTTTGTTTTTCCTAAAAGTAAAATTGCTGCCGTTACTGGGTGCAGTGGTCGTTGTTCGGGTCCCACCCGATTGGGCATGCGAACTGGTGAGCATGTTTAGACAACCAAAGGTAACACGGTGTAGGCCCAGCAATAGCTCGGACTTTAGTCCGCCGGCACCCAATGAAAGCCGAAGGGCCGCCGCCTGTGCTAAGTTTTCTCGTAGACACGCTACAGACCTACGGTCTGTAGCGTGCTTTTACTTCGCGGACCCTCGGCCAAGCTAAAGCTTGGCCGCCCTTTACTCGGTACAGTGGCCGTTGTTGGGGTCCACGCCTATGCTAAGTTTTCTCGTAGACACGCTGCGCGTGCGGCTGCTGGGCGCCCTCAGCCAACCTAAAGGTTGGCTGCCCGTTATTGGCAGACAGTGGTCGGTACTGGGGTCCACGCCTACGCTGAATTTTCTGGTAGACACGCTACGCGTGCTTTTACTTCGCGTGTTCGATCAGCGTGGACAGCGGGACTATGGAGTAGCCGCTACGGACCAGGGCGTCGAGGAGGACGCTGAGGCGGTTGTAGAGGTAGTCGCTGCGGCCGCCGGGGAGGAGGCCAAGGCGGATGGGGATGACCGAGCCGGGTCTTTTTTGGTCGATGATACGGTCGATCATGTCTGAGGCGGAGGGCTGGGTGAACACGCTGGCGGTTTTGGTCAGGTCGCGGGTTACCCAGTCCATGGGGTCTACGTCGCGGCCTACGGTGATGTACCCGGCTTCGGCGGCGGCGGCGATGATTTCCGAGCTTATGGCGTAATAGGGGGCGTGCCAGATGGATCCCATTTCACGGCTCGTGGCTTTGAAGTATTCGTCTTCGTTGCGGGCAAGACCGCGGGCGATGAAGTCTCCCTGTATCTGGTAGCGGGCGTCCGAAAGGTCGATGGGGGCGAAAAACATGGAGGCGGTTTCGTGGCTCGATTCGGCGATGTCCTTCACGGCGGCAGGGTGACGGCGGATAAACTCGCCGTTCAGGAAAAAGGTGGCGCGGATGCCGAATTTACGGAGGACATCCAATACTGTGGAGAGACCGGCGGCATCGTCGTAGAGGTCAAAGCAGACCGATAGTTCCCTAAGCCCGCCGCCCCAGCTTTCGCCTGCGGCGGGAGCGTCGGCATAGGTAACCTTTGAAAGGAGCGGAACAGTGCCGGTAGTAGCGGCGTTCCGTATCATGGGGATGTTTTCGTAGGGGCCGGTGCTCTGCCGTTCCAGAAAAACCCGATAACGGCCGGATACCTGGGAAGTGGGCCGCACGGATGGATCGGTTATTTCTACCCAGGGGCTCGTACCGTTGGTGGCATACCAGGTATCGGCAGTGCGGGCGAAAATCCGCTCCCCAAATTCTTCAAAGCCGAAATTCTGTACCTGGGAGAGGCAGATGGGACTGCGGGATACCTGTATATCATCCGGCCCCGGAGGACGGAACGCGGGGGCCTGATTGCTCACCCGGAGGCGTTCGATCCGGGCGCTGTCAGCGATGATCAGTTCTTCGTTGCCCAGCCAAATACAGCCGTAGGCGGGGCGGGGGGACAGTACTTGCAGGACCTTCCAGTTTACATAATCGTACAGGGTGATGCCCGTAGGTCCCCAAAAAACCGCCTTGCTGCCGTCCGGGGAAAGCAGACCGGAAGACGCGGGGGGGGCGTCCAGAATCCTAAAACTGAGCGAGGCGCCGGGAACGGGCCGTCCGAGGGACAAACTGTAGGCAATGAGGGAGCCTGCGGCATCCGCCGGGATTGAAGCTAACACCGTGATCAGACCCTGGGGAGACCAGAGCACCGTAAGGTTAGATGCGGCACGGGGCAGCATGATATAAGGAAGGGACGCGGTCATTTCGGTAGTATAATCATCCAGTCCCAGGGGGAAATAAAAGATGTTGCGCTCCCCTTTCATCAGAAGCAGGGACCGGGAATCCGGGGCCATCGTAAAGGCATCAAAATTATAATCGAATTCAAAGGGTATCTTCCCCGCCACTTGCCCCATTTCAAGGAAGTCCGCATAGACTGAACGGGCAAAAAGTTCCGCTCCCCGAACCTGATAGACGGTAGAGCCCCGGATGTAGAAAAAATCCCCGGTACCGCTCCAGGCAACCGAGTTGATCGACCCTTCACCGATAAGCCGGTACTGTTCATCCACCGGCCGGTTGGCGGAGGCGCCGATAGTGTGGTAGTAAAGCCGCCCTCCCCTGCTGTAGACGAATACCCGTGAATCGGGGCTCCAGCAGGCGGGGAATAGGGCGCCGGGCCGTTCCACCTTGCCGGTTATGAGGGTGCGGCCTCCGGTAGCGGTGTCGATGAGCACCAAATTGCCGTAGGCCGGGGTGAGGGGCTCCACATACAGGAGCCATTTACCGTCGCCCGATGCGCAGAGCGCTTCTACCCGGCCGCCTAACACCGGGGCGCCTTCGGTAAAGGCGGGGCTTCCCTTGACATTCCGGGGAAGTCCCCCGGCAATGGGGATACGGTACGTACCGAAGCTGTTTTCTATCTGGAGTATCCTGCCGCGGTCGATGAGGTTCATCTTTTCGGGGAACGCGGTGATTTGCTGGAGGGTAAGGTCGGTTAAACGGGAGATAAAGAGGGCGTTCTGGGTGATGGCGCCGCTGCCCTCCGCGTGGGCACGGAAGAGCAGACGGTTGTCGGTGGACAGGTCCAGATCGCTGAAATTCACCTTTGCCGGTACCGTGGCTGCGGCAAGCAGAAACAGACCCAGCGCCAGAGCGCGGAAGGGCTTAACCGGCGGGATACCGCGCAAAGGAGCTTCGGACACTACGTGTCCTACAGACACGTAGTGCCCGGCAACCACTTCGCGATGCGTTCGTAAAAAAGCAAAAAAACTGCTCGTAACGGGCTCCTTACGCATCGTTTCCTTTCCCGGCGATTAGCTCAGCGGACGTTATGCTTTCAGATCGATCTTCAGACCTCTGGTCTTCAGACCTCCGGTCTGATGACAGAAAGTCTGTCAGTTCCTGTTCCATTTTGAGCAACGTATTCTCCAGCGCCCGGATCTTCCTGATGGACAGTTCCGCTTTTTTATTCCAGAGCCGGGTACAGGCGTCATTCAGGATGTGATCAAAATTCAAATTGTCGTTATTGGAAAATAACACAGTCTGACCGGCGCCGGTCCTGTCGGGGTAATCCATCACGCAAAAATCAATACCCTTGAGGGGCGGTGAGGGTTCCCCCGGCCAGATCCTTCGAACTAAAGTTCGTCGAACTAAAGTTCGTTGAACCTTGGTTCGGCGAACTAAAGTTCGTTGAACCGAATTCTGATGTGTCCGGTCCTGGTATGGCGGCGGGTCTTTCCAATGCCCTGATAAACGTTGCCGCTGCGATAAACCCTATTAAAATGAACACCAATTTACGCATATATCACTCCCAACGGGCATTTTAGTAGTATTACAAAGTTTATATTCATCAGTTAAGAAAATCAAGGGGATTTACTGCCCGTCCGTTTTTGTATATGGCGAAATGTAAATGGGGGCCGGTACTGTACCCGGTACTCCCCACTTCGCCAATCTTGCTCCCCTGATTTATCCTCGTCCCCTGCTTCACCGATGTGGCGCTCATGTGGGCGTACATGGTTTGATACCCGTTGCTGTGGGTAAGGATGATGAATCTTCCGTAGGTATTATTGTAGCCCACGGTAGCAACCTTACCGTCCATGGCAGCCCTGATCGGTGTCCCGGTTTTTGCGGCAAGATCCAGTGCGGCGTGGTTCTTGCGGACCCCGCTGATAGGATCGTTCCGCCAGCCAAAGCGGGAACTGATCACCCCCCGGACGGGCCAGGCGAAGGCTTCCCCCAGGGCGAGTTTAAGGTCCTCGGTACGCATCCGTACGCCGGGAAGAAAGAGGACGGTTCCCGGTGTGATGGCGCCGCTCTGAATATCGTTGGCGTCCAGCAGGGCCGAAAGGGGCACCCCCTGGGCGCTTGAAATTTTGGTGAGGTTGTCTCCCCGTTTAACCGTGTAGGGAATACCGTCCATGTTGGGTATCCTGATAACCTGCCCTACCTGGAGCCGCCGCGCGTTGGTGATGTTGTTGGAGGCGATAACGGCGTCCATACTGATGCCGTGGGTTTGGGCGATTCTCGATACCGAATCGCCGTTTTTAACGGTGTAGCTTTGCCAGGCAAAGGATTCCATCAGGTCCAGGGGAATATCTTCTTCTTCGGCGCCGGGTGCGGGGTCCGGGATATTGATACCTGCGGACGGGAGTCCCGGAACCCTGGGGTCTCCGGTTATTCTTTCTGCGGCCAGCCGGTCCCCGGCCAGAATATCGCCGGTCTGAATGCCCGCATAGGCGGCCATTTCATAGTGGAACATGGTGTCTTCTATAGGGTCAATCAGGGGGGATACTACGGACCAGCTCTGGCCGGAAAGGAAGAAGAAGTAGACCGCCAGAGCCAGTATCCCCAGAGGCGGTAACAGGGAACGGAAAAACGTCCCCAATGCGGTATTGCGGGGCAGACTTTCGCTGGACACTGCAGCCCGTTCCACCTCATAGGCGGCATCCTTGACCGTCTCCGGGAGGTCTGTAGACCGCAGGTCTGATGGTTGCTCAAATTTATGCACCCCGTAATTGGGGACGACATGGCGTTTATAAAGGGCGGGGCCGGCTGAGGCTTGAGAAAAAGGGAATCCCACGGGCGGCGCTTTTTTAGCGGGCCGCTTTTTACGGACCGGACGCTGGTTTAATAAATCGGTCCGGGTATAGATTACGGTATGGGCGGGGGGCCTGCGCTGTTCTATGTGCTGAATCGTATTTGCATCAAGCATGATATTGGTTTATCGACATAATGTATTCCAATCATTATACTGTTCTTTGTGGAAAACCATGAGAAAACGTGACGCGCCTCCGCGGGCCAAAGGGACCGGCAGAATGATTCTGGCGGCGTTTGCGGCGGCTCTGGTCATGAAATGTTTTCTGTTTGATTTTATGGTGGCCGATGGGCGGTCTATGGTTCCGGCGATTCGGCCGGGAATGGTGCTGATGGTGAACCGGCTGGCCTACGGCTTCCATCTGCCCTGGCCCGGCGGCTACCTGGCCCGGTGGTCCCTGCCCAAAACCGGGGAGGTGCTGGTGTTCTTTACCCCCCAGGGGACGCTGGCGGTAAAGCGCTGCGGGGCGGTTCTTCCGGGGGGGGAATTTATCGCCCTGGGGGACAACAGCACCGATTCCTACGATTCCCGTTCCTACGGCCCTATACCGGCGGGCCGGATTGTGGGTAAAGTAATAGGCATAAAATGACCGATTCCCCCATTAATAACCCCTTTGAAAATGAACCGCTGAACTTTAGTCCTAATGACGGTAGTCTTGGGACTAAAGTCCCTAGGACTAAAGTCCCTAAGACTAAAGTCCCTAAGACTAAAGTCCCTGGGGCTAACGTCCCTGGGCATTCGCCGGTACGTATCCGGTTTATCATTTTTGTCGTTATCTTTGGAGCGGCGGCGGCGGCGGTGCTGTTCCGGTACGGGTATTTGATGGTTAACCCGGCGGAGCCGGAATGGGTCCGCGCCCGGCGGACGGAACGGGGGGCCATTCTGGACCGGAACGACCGCCCCCTGGCCCTGCAAACCCGGCTGGGAAACGTCACGGTATGGAAGCCGAATGTCGCGGACCCGGAAGCCCTGGGCCGGGAACTGGCCCCCATACTGGAGATGGGGGCGGCTGAAATCCGGGAACGAATCGAATCATCCCCCAGTGATTTTCTGTATTTGAAGAAACAGATTGATCAGTCCATGATTGGGCAGATTGAGGATGCCCGGAAAGCGGGGGTTCTGCCCGGCGTGGGGATCGAATCCATTGTGGGACGGATCTACCCGGACAAACGGCGCGCCGGCCAGATCATAGGGTTCGTGGGGGATGAAAACAACGGTCTTGCGGGGATCGAGTACGCCTTTGAGTCTGATTTGGCGGGCGGCAGCCAGGTGGTGCTGACCATCGATGCCAAGGTGCAGTACATCCTGGAGAACATTGCCCGGCGGGTCTACACGGAAAACCGGGCGGAGGCGGTGATGCTCACCGCCATGAACCCCCGCACCGGGGAGATTCTGGGCGCCGCCTCCCTTCCCGACTTCGACCCCAACGACATACGCTCCTCGGACGCCCAGTCCCGGATGGATAGGCCCGCGATCTTGGCCTACGAGCCCGGTTCGGTGTTTAAGGTTTTTTCCATAGCGGCCCTGCTGGATTCGGGAGCCATAGGGGAGCAGACGGTCTTTAACTGCAACGGCCATTACGAGCGGGTGACCGGCCGGGGGGAACGGGTGCTTATCAACTGCCTTGGTGCCCACGGGCCGGTGACCGCCCGGGACATCATCATCAAGTCCTGCAATGCCGGATCGGCCTATGCCGCGGACCGGCTGGAGGCCATCGCCTTCTACAACCGCCTCCGGGATTTCGGCTTCGGCTCCCGAACCGGTGCGGGCAACCCCGGCGAACACGCAGGGTCCCTCAGTCTGCCCGATCGCTGGTCAGACCGTTCCAAGCCCACCATCGCCATGGGGCAGGAAATTTCCGTAACCACCCTGCAAATGCTCCAGGCAGCCTCGGCTATCGCCAACGATGGGGTACTGGTATCCCCCCGGATCGTGTCCCGTATTGTATCCGGGAACGGCAAAACCGCCCGGAACTACGAAACGCCGCCCCCCCGGCGGGTCCTTAAGGCGGAAACCGCCAGGGCCATGCGGTCCTATATGGTAGACGTGACCTCCGACATCGGCACAGCCTGGCGGGCGCGGGTGGAGGACCTCTCTCTGGCCGTTAAAACCGGCACCGCCGAAATGACCGATCCCAGTACCGGGGCCTATTCAAAAACCGACTATATCGCCAGTTGTATCGCCCTGCTCCCCGCAGATTCACCGTCCCTGGTCCTGTATGTGGCGATCGTCAAGCCTAAAGGGGAGTACCTGGGCGGGCGTATTGCCGCCCCGCCGATCCGGGAGGCTGCGGAGGCCCTGGTTGATTACCTCGGTATCCCCCGTGGCCTGAACCCCCAGGTACTCCATTCAGGTGAGGTGTCGCTGCCCAATGCGGATATTCCCCAGATAGGAACCGTCATGCCGAACTTCGCGGGGTATTCAAAGCGGCAGCTTTGGCCTCTGCTGCTGTGGGATGATTTAAACATCACGATTAACGGGGACGGCCATGTTGTGCGGCAGTACCCCGCACCGGGGACAGCGTTGGAGGAGAATACGGTGATTGTGCTGGAGTTGGAGTGAGGGGCGCCATAGGCGTTTTCAGTTACTCTACTACAAACACCGAGCGGGCAAAACTATCTGCCGAGCCGTTTTCGAGATTTGTTTCCGTGCCATTTCTCCACAGTTTTGCACGGTACCAGCCGCCGCCGTGGGGATGCTTGCCGTACTGTATAGTTCCTGCCGCGTAGACATCATTGTTTGACACATAAACCGAAGATGCATAATCGCCATATTCGCTGCCTGCAAGGCGTGTTGCCGCGCCGTTTTTCCACACCGTTGCTGCGTTGCCGTCATGCCCTGCCGCATAGACATCGCCATCCGATACATACACCGAGTTGGCAGAAGCACTGTTTGAGCCGTCTGCAAGGCGTGTTGCCGCACCGTTTATCCACACCGTTGCTACGTTTTTGCCGCTGCTGTTCTCTTCATATCCTGATACGTAAACATCGCTGCCCAACACATAAACTCCTGAGGCATTAGCATGATTCAAGCCGTCTGTAAGCCGTATTGCGTTACTGTTTTTCCACACCGTTGCTGTGTTTTTGCCGCCGCTGTTTTCTTCCCATCCTGCTACATAAACATCGCTGCCCGATACATACACCGAGTTGGCCATAGAAACACCGTTTGTAAGACTTGTTGCCGTACCGTTCTTCCACAGCGTGGCTGCGGTTTTGCCGCTGCTGTTGTCTACGGTTCCCGCCACATAGACATCGCTGCCCGATACATACACCGAACGGGCAACAGCAACATTCAAGCCGCTTGCAAGATGTGTTGCCACGCCGTTTTTCCACACGGCGGCTCGTGGGTGATACGGTGCGGGAGCACCCGGCGGCAGGTTAGGGATGTTCTCCGCCCAGCCTGCCGCATAGACATCGCTTCCTGATACATAAACCGAGGAGACTTGACTCCACATAGCGTCGTCTGTAAGGCGTATTGCTTCGCCGTTCTTCCACACTACGGCTGCCGGGTTTTCATAGCCTACACTACCTGCGACATAGACATCGCCCTGCATTGGCGGCGTGAATGTATCGCTCCAGCCATCGTCCGTGACGGTATCACTCAAACCATTGCCGCAGCCGGCAAGCGCCAGCGCGAATACCAACGCTATGCCCAGCATAGCTGCTATACCCGGCATAGCTGCTATGCCAAGCATAGCTATGAGAAACCGTGACTTAGGTAGAAAGCTGTTTCGTTTGAGTGTAGTTTTCATAACGCCTCTTATGACAGTATATCACACATACCAGGACCTTACACCTTTTTGGAGCTTCTTTTTCCGGTTTTTTATTGACGGTTCCGTACTTTGATGCTACAATGTCTGGATCATATCGTCAAGTTAAAGGAGCATACCATGATCAATGTAGCGGTAATTGGGACGGGTAATATTTCACGCTTCCATATAGAAGGATATTTGAAATTTCCCGAACGGTGCAAAATAACCCATCTGGTGGATATGTACCCCGATAAGGCGGAACAAAAAAAGACGGACTACAAGCTGCCCGACGCCAGGGTAGTCACTTCGTACAAGGATATTCTGAATGATCCGGGTATCAATCTGGTCAGCATCGCCACCCCGCCCTATTGCCATAAGGAAATCGCCGAGGCGTTCCTGCTTGCGGGGAAAAACGTAATCGTGGAAAAGCCCATGGCCGCCTCCCTGGAAGAATGTGACGCCATGATTGCGGCTTCGAAAAAAGAGCGGGGCTACCCTCTCGGTTATCGCGCAAAACCGGTTCCGGGACGCCATCGCGAACCTCAAGCGGGTGGTAGATTCGGGGAAGATCGGCAAGGTTACCCATGTACAGATAGATTCCCACTGGTGGCGGGGACATTCCTACTATGACCTTTGGTGGCGGGGAACCTGGGAAAAGGAAGGGGGCGGCTGTACCCTGAACCATGCGGTGCATCATATCGATATGCTGGGCTGGATGATGGGGCTCCCCCAGAAGGTAAGCGCCATGATCAGCAACGCCGCCCATGATAACGCGGAGGTTGAGGATATTTCCGTGGCGGTATTGCAGTACTCAGGCGGCGCCCTCGCCCAGGTTACCAGTTCGGTGATTCACCACGGGGAGGAACAGCAGGTTATTTTCCAGGGAGAAAAGGCCCGGATTTCCGCACCCTGGAAGGTATACGCCTCCACTCCCAAGCCCAACGGCTTCCCCATTGAGAACACGGACCTGGAAAAGGAACTAACCGGCTACTACGAAGGGCTCCCGAAACTGACCTACACTATCCATACGGGGCAGATCGACAATGTGCTTACGGCCCTTGAAACCGGGGGCCAAGTCTTGATTGGCGGGGAGGACGGCAGGCGTACCATCGAGCTTATCACCGCCATTTACAAGGCCGGTACGGAACAGCGCACGGTGGATCTGCCCATCAAAAAGGACGATCCCTTCTATACGGCGGCGGGTATATTGAAGCAGGTACCCCACTTTTACCAAAAATCCGCCTCGGTGGAGGATTTTGACGGCGGCATAACCGTGGGCAGCGACTATAAGAAATAACACCGGCAGGTAGACACCATAGGCGGTTACCCGGCAAAAACGCAGGAAGAATTTAACCACACTCCGTAGTGCTTGACCAAATCATCCTCTTTCAGCTACGATACGCATGGACCTTCAGTCTGAAACCGAAGGTCTACAGACCAAAGGTCTACAGACCGAAGGTCTGAAACCTCTTTGTCCGCCCCTCGGCGGACCAAAAGTAAACGTCCATAAGGAGGACCCATGCGTCAGTACGAACTGACGGTCATTTTTCCGCTGGAAGAAGACCAATACCAGGCAGGCCGGGAACAGGTGTTAGCCGACCTGAGCGCAAACGGGGTTGAGATCGAAAAAACCGACGAAACCGGTGATAAAGATCTGGCCTATGAAGTCAAAAAAAGGCGGCGGGGACGCTATGTCCTTTTCACCCTCAAAGCTGATCCGGCGAAAATCACCGTTCTTGACCGCATCTTTAAGCTCAACGCCAATCTTCTCAAGTATCTGTTTGTCAGAGTAGAAGAATAGGGGGAACCGGTGGCGGATATAAACCATGTGGTTCTGGTTGGCAGATTAACCCGTGACGCGGAGCTGAAATATACCGCAGGAGGGCAGGCGGTGTGCAAGTTTTCGCTTGCCCTGAACCGGCAGCGGAAAAACGGCGACCAATGGGTGGAAGAGGCGCATTTTTTCGATATCGTTGTCTGGGGGCGGCAGGGTGAAGCTCTGAACCAGTACCTTGTTAAGGGTAAACAGGTGGGAGTTGACGGCGAGCTTCGTCAGAATCGATGGGAACAGGACGGCCAAAGCCGATCGAAGGTGGAAATCGTAGCCAATAACATCCAACTGCTGGGGGGGAACGCGCCCGGCGGAAGCGGGGGATCGTCCTACGGAGCGGAACGGCGAGGCTCGTCTGAGGACCGGCCTCCGCGGGAAGATTCGGAACCGGGGTCCGGTGACCGGGGTTCTGCTACGCCTCCCGCAGGCGGTGATGACCACTTTACCGATGATATTCCATTCTAAAGCAAGGAGTATGGGGAAGCGGGGAAGCAGGGAAGCATAGCTTCCAACCTTCCGCTTTCCCTTCCGATTGAACATCGGCGGCTAATGCCGCCTATTATAAGGAGTATGTATGTCTGACGAAAGATATAGCGAGAGCGATCATCCTCCCCGGCGGGACCGGGGTATGGAAGGGTTGATGGAAGGCCGGGACGGGGATGACCGTGGCGGTCGTGGCGGCAAGGGCGGGAAGGTCTACTTCAAGAAGAAGGTCTGTAAATTCTGTACCCAGAAACTAAAGATAGATTACAAAGACGCGGATGTGCTGCGCCGCTTCATTACCGACCGGGGAAAGATTTTGCCCCGCCGCATTACCGGTACCTGTGCAAAACACCAGCGGGCACTGGCCCTGGCAATTAAACGGGCCAGAATCATCGCCCTTCTTCCCTTTGTTGCCGAATAATACCGGTTTGCCATCGGCTGTTCCAAACGGAACGGCTGATAAGCCTACCGCCCGCGTCCCCGCCCTGATTGGGGCGGTGCTGTGTGTAGGCTTAAACCGGATTGGGTTAGTGGGGCTTCTTTTTTTGGCGCCCTTGGGGGTGATGGCCTTTGGGTACGGTGTTAGGACCGCATGGTTCAGCGCCTTTCTTGCGGTATTGGGTAACGGCTTGTTTGCCTTGGGGATGGGCCTGATTTTCCATCATGCCATGCCGGTGACGGATGTGTTTGTTTTTTCCGCTGCCGTGGCGGGTTTTACCTGGTTTGTGGCGCCGCCGTCCGGGGGGCCGCCGTTGCTGCGGATCCGGACGGCATACCGCTTGCTTGCTGTTTCGGCGGTAAACGCCCTGGTCATGCTGTTGGCAATCTATGTCACCCGTACTGATCCGGGCGGGGTCTATGAGGTGATGCGCTCCCAAGTGGAGCAGTTTTCTTCCCTGTACACGGCGTCTTCCGGCGCCGATGCGGTGTCCTTGACGGAGCGGTATTTTACGCCGGATGCTTTGATGGAAATGATCAATGCGGTTTCCCTGCGGGGAGGGGCGCTGGTTTCCTGTATCCTGCTGTTTTTTTTAAGCCGCCAGATTGCGGCTTCCATAAGCCGGTTTGCCCTGCATGGTACACCGGCGGGGAGTTTTACCGGTTTCCATGCGGGGCCGAATGTTATTTGGCTCCTGTCCCTTGCCCTGTTGTCGGTAATTCTGGGGCAGAAGCTGGGTATAGCCCCCCTTGAGATAGGGGCTTGGAACGCGCTGGTTATTTGCGCGGTGCTGTATCTGGCACAGGGCTGCGGGATACTGATGTTCTTTGTAAACCGGCGGGCTCTGTCCACGGGGGCGAGGTTCTTTTTGACCCTTCTGGTGGTGATTGCGATTTTTAGTCCCGGAATTAATGTGATCCTTGTGGGGATAGTGATCCTCCTGGGGGTTGCTGAAAATTGGGCGCCCTTTCGGGTGTCAAACATAAACGGACCATCCTCTACTCCGGGGGTGTGACACAAAATCCTTTGGATTTTGTGTCTCCGAAAAGCCCGTTGGGTTTTTCAAAAGTCTGTTTACAAATCAACGTAATGGAGAAAAAGCGCGGCTTTTTCTCAGAGGAGCTCGGATTATGAAGGTTATTTTGAACAAGGATTTAAGTCCCCTGGGTGAAGAAGGGGATATCAAGGATGTGGCCAAGGGGTATGCCAGAAATTATCTGTTTCCCCGTGGCATAGCCTTACCCTATACGGATAGGACCATCAAGCTCTTTGAATCCCGCAAGGAAGAGATTGAAGCGCGGAAAGCGGCTAAACGGCAGGATGCCGCCGGGATGAAGGAAAAGCTCGAAGCCCTGGAAATTACTATCGTCATGCCCGCCGGGACCAACGGCAAACTTTACGGCGCGGTAACAAGCCAGACCGTGGCGGAAGAGCTTACCAAACAGGGCTATCCCACCGAGCGGAAGCGGGTTGAACTTCCGGGTAACAGCTTTAAGAGCGTGGGCAAGTACAAGGTTGCCGTCAAGCTCTACGAAAGCGCCGCAGCGGAGATCACCGTGACGGTAGAGGCCCAGATCATCAAGACCGAGACCAAGGCCCCTGCCCCGGCACGGAAGGAGAGGCGGCGGCATGACGGAGCGTCTGCCGGCGCTACTGCGGCTTCCCCAGAAGATGCCCCGGTAGAGGGTGTTGCTGCGGCTACAGCGCAAGCCGATGCTTCTCAAGGGCCGGCGGAAGCCGCCGCACCCGAAGCAGAGCCGGTTCCCCCCGCCGATGGCGGTACGCCGGAAGAAGCGCCGAACACGGAACAGAACTAGTAGTATGTATGGCCGAAACCGGACTAAAGGATAAAATCCCCCCTCACAACGAAGACGCGGAAAAGGCAACCCTTGGGGCCTTGCTTCTGGACGATGATGCCATAAACACCGCCGTACAGTTCCTCCGGCCCGGTGATTTCTACTCCAACGCGAACCGCCGGGTGTATGAGGCTATTCTCAACCTGTCCAACCACGGCGGGAAGAAAGCGGATATTATCACCGTGGTGGAGGAACTCAAGTCTTCCGGGGAACTGGATACCGCCGGGGGGCCCGCGTATGTGGCATCCCTTACCACGGTGGTCCCTACCGCCGCCAACATCGAACACTACGCAAAGATTGTTCAGGACTGTTCCATACGCCGCGCCCTGATCCGTATTGCCAACGAAACCAACGCCAAATCCTATGACGAATCCCAAAGATCCCGGATCATTCTGGAGGAGACCCAGCAGAAGATATTTGAGCTTACCGACACCGGGCAGACGGCTACCTTTAAAAGTGTCAAGGAAATCATCCCCAGAACCATCGAGATCATCGAAAAACTCTTTCACTCAAAGCAGGAATATACGGGTATTCCTTCGGGGTTTAAGGAACTGGACGAGTATACCTCCGGGTTCCAGCCCGCGGAACTGATTATTATCGGCGCCAGGCCCTCTATCGGAAAAACCGCCCTGGCGCTGGCTATGGCTGCCCATACGTCCATCCGAAAAAAAATTCCCACAGCCTTTTTTACCCTGGAAATGCCCGACCAGGCCCTGATGCTGCGGCTTATTTCCAGCGAAGCCAATATCGAATCCAATATGCTGCGGGCCGCTTCCCATCATCTCCGCCCTGATGATTTTCAAAAGCTGCTGGAGGCGGCGGGGAACATCTACGAAGCCCCCCTTTATATTGTGGATATGCCGAACATGAAGCTGCTGGATTTGCGGGCGCAGGCCCGGAGGCTGCGGGCGCAGCAGAAGGTGGAGATCATATTTATCGATTATCTGACCCTGATTAGCTCGGAAAATCAGTATATTCCCCGGCATGAGCAGGTGGCGGAAATATCCCGTAACCTCAAAAGCCTTGCACGGGAGCTTAATATCCCCATTGTGGCCCTTTCCCAGTTGAGCCGGGAAGTGGATAAGCGAACCGGCGGTCACTCCGGTTCGGCGGGAAGGCCGGTGCTGGCAGACCTCCGGGAATCGGGATCCATCGAACAGGACGCGGACTTGGTGCTGTTCCTCCACCGGAAACGGGAAACGGATACGGACAAAGATAAGGATAATGCCGGAACTGCTCCCGGCGCCGATATTGAAACCGAACTTATTGTGGCAAAAAACCGGAATGGTCCCACGGGGTTTGTGAAGATTCTCTTCCGCTCCCGGTTTACCAAATATGTCCCTATGGAGCGGCAGCAATAGTAGGTCCCCGCAGGGAGGTACCGTCCTTCGTTTTCAAAATCCACTCATTCTGGTATATCCGCAATAAGGCCAAAAGTTTTCCGGTTTCGCCATCGTGCCAGACTATGCTGCCCTCTTCGTCGATGACTATGAAACGGCCGCCGCCGTTGATAAGCGCAACGGGCAGTCCTGGGCTCCGCTCAAAGGGGGTGAAACTATCCTCACCGTAGCGGGCCGCCCCGTCGCCCCCGATGGCGGCAGCCAGGACCCCCGCGTTTTCGGCAATACCGAAGGCCGTATCCTCCCCTTGGTATTCCGCTATCCTGACAGACTGGGCGGGGTTTGACGGATCAAGGCGCACTATGACGGTTTTCATCTCATCGCCGCTCCCGTCAATGGCGGTGCCGTACAGGGCGCCGCTCCCGCCCCGGTAAATCCGTACGCCAATAGAGACCGGATAGGCCAGGGGGACGGTTTCCCCGGTGTTGATGTTGATCTTGAGGAACGGGGTATTCCCTGAAACCGCGCTCCGGGCGATGATGATGTTCTGCCCGTCCAGGAACGCCGCGTCCAGCGCCCCGGCGGAGGAAAAAGAAAAGCGCATGGTTCCTGTTTCGGCGGGCCCTGTAGGTTCCGGGGAATCTACAGGGCCCATCGAAAAGACCGCAAGATTTCCCGCCGAATCGAGAAACAGGGCATGGTTGTCCAGAACCGAGACTGAACGGATGGGAAAGGGCAGGGAAAATGTATCCAGACGTATCCGTCCGCTTTCCCGGAACTGAAGCGGGGAGCTACCGCGCTCCACGGTTTTTATCACCGGGATAGGAGCAATATCCTGCCAAAACAGAAACGTTCCCGGTAAACCGGACCTTCCATTCCCCGGTGCGGACGCGATATGGGTATAGGATTCGGCGCTTGCCAGATGCAGCGGCGATCCGGAGCGGAGGGCGGTATAATCGGCGGGAATAAAGGCGGTTACATCACCTTCCATGATAAAGGCCAGCACCGAACCGGAAGCGGCCGCTTCCCGTACCGGAATCTGATCGGAAGCTGCCATTGGCCGGGCGGTTCCGTCCGGCGAAAGGAGGTACACCCCGCCGCCGGAAGTTCCCAGGGCGATTTCGGCGGCTATGGGAACGAAGATCATATCGCCGGGAATGAGGCTGTCCTGAGGGCAGGCGATCTGAGTGCGGTTCAAGATTTCCAGCCTGCCCGCAGTGCTAATCCCATACTGGTACAATTCGATGCTGTCTCCTAAAACCGAAAGGCAGAGGAATTCCGCCCCGCCGGTATTTGCCGGGAACAGGGCGCCCCGCTTAATCTGCCGGTCCCGGAGTATTTCATTCCCCGATCCCGCATCCAGTATCACCAGCCCCTGGGCATCAAACCCCCCAAATAAGGTGTTATTGCGAAAGAGTATGGGGGAAGCAATGGCGGCGGGAACCGAAAGACGAAGACGTTCCTCCCCGGACTCAAGCTCCCAATAGGAGAGTACCCCCGATGGCGAATAGGAAATCATGGTCCGTTCCGACCGGCCGGTGGCAGCAAAGGAAACCGGCCCGGTAAGGCCCGCCGGGGACTCCAGCGGCTCCCCGGTTTCGGCGTGGATAAAAACCACGGTAGATTGGGCACTTCCTGAAAGGATGATGAAATTGCCCCCGGCGGAATAGGCTAAACAGGAAATGGGATCCCGAAACCGGAGGATAAAGAGGTTCTTTTTTTTCTGATAATCCCAGGCGGATATACGGTACCGTCCCATGCCGTCACTTTCGACCAGTGCGATTTGGGGATACCCGGGCCGTAAAACCATAGACATGAGGGCATAGCTGCTTAACTGGAACCGTTCTTCCGCGGCGTTATCCGCAATATTCCAAATCCCCAGAAAGCCGTCTTCCCCGGCGCTTAAAATACGATTCGCCCCATCATATATGATGGCGTTGACCTTCCCCCGGTGCTTTCCGGCCGGAGCGGCCGGGTTAGCTATCCCCGGCGGATTGGCCGGAACCGCCGGGCCCGCGCTTCGTCCGTCTGATTGGGCCTCCACACCGGTACCGCCCCAAACGAGGCCCGCCAGAAGAAGCCCCGCGAAAATCCGGGGCAGCTTCATTTTGCGTTCTCCTGGATATCCAAAGAGCCCCCCTTGGCCAAACGTTTCAACCATTCCTCCGTACTTACTTGCTGCGGGCCAGGAACAGAATATCCCCAAAGACCGCAAAAAGCATGAGCCCGAAAATAAGTACCACCCCCACGGTTTGAAAGGCGTAGACGGTTTTGGGCTTAAGGGGGTGTCCCCGGAAAAATTCGATGATAAACAGAACTATCATACCGCCGTCCAGGATAGGCAGGGGAAGGAGGTTCATGATACAGAGGGAAATTGAAATGAGGGCGAGGAAACTTGCCATGGAACTGATGCCCAGACCGAAACTCTGTCCAAACCCTTCGGCGGCGATGTCCCCTACCATATAGGTGATACGTACCGGCCCGGACACCGCCTGGGTTAAATCGATCCCCCGGAAAAGCAGGGTCAGGCTCTTTATTGAAAGAATAAAGGTCTTCCAGGTTTCCTTTGCCCCCTGAACCAGGGCGCCCAAGATAGAGTAGGAGGGGGTATGGTATTGAATGGTCTTATAGGCCAGTCCGATATCTGCCGCCGCTCCATCGATATAAGAAAGTACGAGGCTTGAGTTTTTGATTTCCCCGTTTCGTTCAAATTCTATGGAAACTACCGAAGGTTGATCCTGCAGCACCTTGAGGATAGCCATTGAATAGGGGATATCGATCCCGTTCATGGTGAGTATACGGTCGCCGCTTTGCAGGCCCGCAATGGCGGCGGGGCTTTCGGGGGCCACGGCGCTGACCACCGGGTCGGTCCAGAAATACACCCCGATTCTGCCCGCCCCGCTGCTCTTGTCCAGGGAAGGCCGCACCACGAGGTCCACCGTCTGTCCGTTCCGGTCGACGGTCATGGTCATGGTCTTCTCCGCGTTGGGGGTAATGGCCTGCTGAATATCATTGTAATTGGCGATAGTATGGCCGTCGATATTGATGATCCGGTCTCCGGTCATAAAGCCCGCTTCGTCCGCCGGGTACCGTTCCCCGCTCTGCAGCTCCGAAGCCAGCACAATCCGGTTATCCAGGGTATTTATCTCAAACCCTATCCCCCAGATAATCGACAGCACCAATACCGCAAACACCAGGTTAAAGAAGGGCCCCGCAAAGGACACGACGATACGCCTGAGGGGGCTGGTCCCGTAATAGGTCCCCTTTACCTTGGGTATCTCATCCTGTTTGTTCTCGTAAGCCTCCTGAAATTCGTTTTCCCCCCGCATCTTGCAGTAGCCCCCGATGGGAAACATACCGAGCCGGTACTCCACCGCCCCAATCTTCTTTTTAAGCAGCGCCTTGCCCCAGCCGATGGAAAAGGCTTCCACGTCGATACCCACAAGCCGCGCCGCAAGGAAGTGCCCCAGTTCATGAACAAACACCACCACACCCAGACCGATAAGGCCCAGCACAATTTTCACTGCAATCATCGTTTTATCTCCAAAATATAGTTTTCTGCCAATTTGCGGGCCCGCCTGTCCGTATCAAGAATGGCTTCCAAAGCCGCTGCTTTTTCGCCGGTACCGGGGCTGCTTATCCCCCCGGACGACCAGTCCTTGTTCAAAACATACTCAACAATCCGGGGTATATCAAGGAACCCAACCGTCCCGGTCAAAAACGCCGCCACCGCCGTTTCGTTTGCGGCATTATATACGGTGGTATATTGCCCACCCTTCCGGGCCGCTTCGTAGGCCAGCGGCAGCATGGGGAACTTTTCCCCATCGGGCTTTTCGAATTCCAGGGTAAGGGCATCAAAACCAAGCCGTCCAAAGGCGCAGGGGGTACAGGCCGGGTAATACAGGGCGTTATGGATAGGCCGCCGCATATCCGGTTTGGACAACTCCGCGTAAACCGCTCCATCCCTGAGGCGTATCATGGAATGGACGATGCTCTGCGGATGAACCACCACGGCTATCTGTTCCGGGGATACGCCGAAAAGAAAGGCGGCCTCGATTACCTCAAGCCCTTTGTTTGCCATGGACGCAGAATCGATGGTGATCTTCGGCCCCATGTTCCAGGTAGGGTGATTCAGGGCATCTTTCAGCGTAATGGCCGCAAGTTCTTCCCGCGTCCGTTTGCGAAAGGGGCCGCCGGAGGCGGTTAGGAGGATTTCCTCCAATTTGTCCCTGCCGTGGGCTTCCACAAGATTGAAAACCGCCGAGTGTTCCGAATCTACCGGTATAATGCGGACCTTTTTCTCCTCCGCCAGGGCAAATACCAAAGGAGCGGCCATGACGATGGTCTCCTTGTTCGCCAGCGCCAGATCCGCCCCGGCTTCCAGAGCCGCCAAAGAGGGCTCCAGCCCCGCCGCCCCGGCGATGCCGTTCACCACAATATCCGCGCCGCATTCGGCTATGGCCCGGAGCAGCCCCTGCCGTCCAAGATAGGCGGTATCCGGCATTGTGCCGCCGTCCCCGCTTGACAAGGCCAAAGCCGCCGCCGGGTATTCACGGGAAAGGGCAAGCAAGCCCGTAACGTCACTATGGCTTGAAAAGAGGACCGGCTCAAAATCATCTTTACCGGCCCGCAGTACATCCAGGGTATTTTTTCCGATGGAGCCTGTGGCACCAAGCACGGCTACCCGTTTTTTCATACTATCCAAAAAGAAGCCTGTAGAGCCCGTAAAAGACCGGCGCGGCCAGGGCTATGGAGTCAATGGAGTCCAGCGCACCCCCGCGGCCGGGAACAATGGAGCCTGAATCCTTGATGTTTGAACTGCGCTTCATCACCGATTCCGCCAAGTCTCCCACGGTTGCGGCGGCGCCGGAGAATAAGCCAAGAATGAGCCCTGCAAGCGGGGAGGGGAGTAGTTTTGAGGTAAAGGCTTCCGGCGCGAAATGGACCGCCCCCACACCGGCCAGAACGGACGCGAAAAGGCCGCCTGCGAAGCCTACCACACTTTTGTTGGGGCTGGCGGGAATCAACCCCCGGTTCCCCTTGCCAAAGAGCATCCCCGCAGCCCAGGCCGACGAATCATTGGCAATCACCGTCACAAGAAACACCAGAATGACCAGTTCCGCATGGGGAATAGAGCCCATCTTGATGAGCCATACTATGAACAGCCCCGGATATACCATGACGGCAAACCCCGCCGTGATATGGTTAAGGCTGTCCCGCAGTTTGTCTGACCCGGAAAAGACCCGCGAAACCAGCAGCCACAACACACCTGCCATAAACATCAGGGGCAGCAAGTCGAAGCCGCTATAAAAATTCACCCCGATGAGTACGGCAAGCGGGCTTAGACTGCCTAAAATAAGGGCCTCAACAGATGTAACCGGTAAATCCCGCTTCCTGAGCATCCCCGCAAATTCCAGGGTCCCCAGGGCGCTGAACAGGAAGGCCGCAATGTTTATTGCCAGATGGTTTTTTTGAGGCAGATAGAATATTAGAATGACGAGCATGGGTACGCCGATGAAAAACACCAGGAGGCGCTGGATAATTTTACTCATGCTTTGGTCCCCCCATACCGCCGTTCCCGTCCGCTAAACCGGGCGATTGCGGCCTTAAAATCATCTTCGGTCCAGTCGGGCCAGAGCTTTTCGGAAACAACGTACTCCGCATAGGCCCCCTCCCAAAGAAGGAAGTTACTGGTCCGCATCTCCCCGGCGGTCCTGATGATGAGGTCCGGGTCGGGTATATCGGGATTATCCAGATATTGACGGAAGGTTTCTTCGGTAAGGTCAGATTGCGCGTCTGCCGCCAAAAGCCGCCGTACCCCACGAATAATTTCGTCCCGGCCGCCATAGTTCAGGGCCAGTATCACCTGGAGCCCCTCAAAAGCCTTGGTATCCTCGATAACTTCCTGGATTTCACGGGCAATCTCATGCGGCAGCCCCGAAGCGTCCCCGGCGTGGCGTATGCGTATGCGGTTTTCCCGGAAGAAGTTCAGTTCCCCTTTCAGGTATTGTTTTACCAGAGCCATAATGAAGGATACCTCATCGGCGGTGCGCTTCCAGTTTTCGGTGGAAAACACGTAGAGGGTCAGATAGGATATGCCCATATCGCTGGCAGTTTTGACGGTTTTTTTCGCCGTTGTAAGCCCTTCAAGGTGCCCCTGGGTACGCATTTGCCCGCGTCCTTTGGCCCAGCGGCCGTTTCCATCCATGATGATGCCGATATGGGTGGGTACTTTTTTTGTTTCAGTGTTTAATTCGCCGCCCTTCAAACAAAACCTTCTTTGGAGAATTGGATATTTTTACTAAAATATCCAATTTCTCCGAGACGAACTACGGTTCGTCACACTTCCATTATTTCTTTTTCTTTTTCTTCCAGAACCTGATTGACCTTGGTGATGTAGGAATCGGTGAGTTTTTGCAGTTCTTCGGAATTCCGGGCCTCTTCATCCTCGGTGAGGTCGCCGCTTTTGAGGAACTTTTTCAGTTCGTCGTTCCCATCCCGGCGTATGTTCCGCACCGCCACCCGGCTCTGCTCCGCCTGGTTCTTCGCCGCCTTTGCCAGTTCCTTCCGGCGTTCCTCGGTAAGCGGGGGAATGGCGATGCGAATCACCTTGCCGTCATTGCTGGGGTTAAGGGACAGCTCCGAAGACCGGATGGCCTTTTCAATCTCCCCGATAAGGGCCTTGTCCCAGGGCTGGATCACGATGAGCCGGGCTTCGGGAATGGAAATATTCGCCACCTGGCTTAGGGGTGATTTTTCCCCGTAATAGTCAACCTTGATCTTGTCAAAGAGGGACGCCGACGCCCGACCGGTCCTGAGGGAAGCAAACCCGTCTTTAAGGCTTGCGACGGTCTTTTTCATCCGCTCTTCGGACGAAGCAATAGCACTGTGCATATTCATCTCCATTTTTCAGGTCGGGAGTGGAGAAAATTACTATTTTCTCCGAGAAGGTTTTTAACCCGTCAGGGTTAAAAACCTTCCTGTCAGCCCCCAACCTTAAAGTACACATAACCGGCAACACTGAGTTTTGCCCCAAGCTGTTTTCCCGTATCGGCAAGGACCTGTTCCACCTTCAGTTTCTCGTCCTTGACGAAGCCCTGCTCCAAAAGGCAAATATCCGCCAGATACTTGTTCACCTTGCCCTTGAGGATGTTGTCGATGACGTTGGCAGGTTTCCCGGCCAGCTTTTCGTCCCCTTCCATCTGTTTACGGAAGAGAGCTTCCTGTTCCTTGAGGAATTCAGCATCGATCTTGCTCCGGTCCAGGGCAAGGGGGTTAAAGGCGGCAATATGGAGGGCAATGTTGAAAGCCAGCATCT
Source organism: Spirochaetia bacterium (assembly GCA_025997835.1). Lineage (GTDB taxonomy): Bacteria > Spirochaetota > Spirochaetia > Treponematales > Breznakiellaceae > BNVD01. The sequence goes on along the minus strand of BNVD01000007.1, from coordinate 4,262 downwards.
TGACCTCCTCGTTTTGCAGCGCCTCGGCCTTGTCCGCAGCGAGCTTGACCACCACGCCGATGGCCCCGTCCCCGTGGATATACTGGGTCAGGTATTCGTTGGAAGCAGCCTTAACCACCGTGAAGCGTTTAAGCCCCATGTTTTCCCGGATCTTGGTGGCAAGCTCCGACACCATGCCCGCAAGTTCTTCATTGGGTTCGGTATAACCTTTTTCCAGGATACGGTCGGCGACCTTTGCCCCCAATTCGAGGAATTCGGGGTTCCGGGCCACAAAGTCCGTTTCCGAGGCCAGTTCCACCAGAACGGCGTCACTGCCATTGATTTTGATAAAGATCTTTCCCTCGTTGGTAGCCCGGTCGGCCCGTTTTTCTGCCGCCGCGAGGCCCTTTTCCTTGAGTAACTTCTCCGCCCTGGCAAAATCGCCGTCACTGTCCAGCAGGGCCTTCTTGCATTCCAGAGGCCCCGCCCCGGTCTTATCCCGGAGTTTTTTAACATCCGCCGCACTGATTTCCATATATAACTCCTTATTCCGCGTCTAAAAGTTTGTCCACATCCACCGGAAGCGCGTCTTCTTCCTCAACAACGGGCGCCTCTTCTTCCTTGACCGGCGCCGCAACGACCTCGGTGGAATAGGTTTCGATATCGATTTCCTGGTCTTCTTCTTTAACAGAGACATCGGTGACGACCTCTTCCAGGTCCTCATCCTCGTCGCCCAGGGTTTCGATGATTTTAAGCCCCGCCTCGTTGTCCGCTTCGATTACCGCGTTGGCGATGATCTGGGTAAAGAGGGTTATGGCCCGGATGGCATCGTCGTTGCCGGGAATGGGGTAGTCTATCCCGTCGGGATTGCAGTTGGTGTCCACCACCGCGATGATGGGGATGCCCTGCCGTTTGGCTTCCGCCACGGCAATCCCCTCTTTTCGGGTGTCGATGATGAAAAGGATCCCCGGAGGGTCCTTCATTTCCTTGATGCCCCCCAGGTTCTTCTGGAGCTTGGCCCGCTCTTTACCGAGGGAGGCGATTTCTTTTTTGGTTAAATTTTCGAAAGTGCCGTCAATTTCCATCTTTTCCAGTTTTTTAAGACGGAGCAATGACTTTTTTATCGTAAAAAAGTTGGTAAGCATACCGCCGAGCCAGCGGTTATTCACGAAAAACATACCGCACCGCTCGGCTTCCTTCTGGATCGCCTGCTGCGCCTGTTTTTTGGTCCCTACAAAGAGGACCGTCTTGCCGGAAGAAACCACCTTACGCACCACGTCGTAGGCGTCCTTGATTGCCTGAATGGTCTTCTGCAAATCAATGATGTGAATCCCATTCCGTTCCGCGAAGATGTACTTCTTCATCCGCGGATCCCATCGTTTTACCTGGTGCCCGAAATGGACCCCCGATTCCAAGAGGCTTTTCATCGTAACTACAGCCAAAATGTCCTCCTACGCTGCCTGAACTCCCCATGTATCAGCCTGACCGGGCGGTAACGACCGTAACGCCGCCCTTATATCCCTTTGAGACTGATTTGGGGCGCCATAGCGGCGCCTTCCCTATATCTCACCACCCCATACGGGGCGGCGGAAAATGGAAACAAAAAAACCTTTGGTTTTTTTGTTTCTTCGGAGTTTAGCTACGCTAAACTCCATGACCTTTAAGCACAGGCTGCGCCCGGCCTCAAGGCCACTGTAACCAAAGGTTACTATAACCTTCGGTTACTACAACCAAAGGTTGTTACGGCTAAAGCCGCTAAATGGTTACGTACTTCCGTACGGATAACCATTCTCCCGTAACATAGCATAGAACTCGCGTATTGGCAAGCCCACAATGGCGCTATATGACCCATTGATACCGGAAATAAAGCACGAGGCCAGGCCCTGTATCTTGTAGGCCCCCGCAACCCCCTGCCATTCACCGGTGTTGAGGTACCATTCAATCTCATCATCGGAAAGGGCGGCAAACGTTACGGTGCTGGACACGGAGCGGCAGTCCACGGTTTTCTTCCTGCCGTTGTAGAGGGCCACAGCGGTAACCACATCATGAGCCCTTCCCTTAAACCTATGCAGCATATCTGCGGCATCAGTCCGGTCTTTGGGCTTCCCCAGAATCTTTCCATCCAGGCTGATTATCGTATCCGCCCCGCATATCCAGGGCGGCAGAGCTTTCCGGAGCAGATCAACGATCTTGTTCACTTTCCTGACCGCCAGCATCTCCGTAGTTTTCCGTGGGCTCAAATTTTCATCAAAACCCTCATCAACCAGGGATGGCATGATATTGAAGGGTAACCCCAAAAGACGAAAATACTCCTGCCGCCGCAGCGAACCTGATGCTAAAATGATGGGTTCCATGAAAATTCCTCTCCTCCCGGATGCAATATAGGTATAGGGAATCTCTAAAAACTTCAGTTTTTAGAGATTTACCGCTTAAAAATGCATTTGCGCAGTCGCAGACGAGCAAATGCGGGGGCACCTCTGAAAACTAACCGAGTTTTTAGAGGTGCCCTATAGAGTTGTTCGACAACCAACCGGGTTGCCGAACAACTCTAATGTATCTCAATTTTTTCGTAAAACCAATAAAATCTTGCTAAAACCGTAAGTTTTTCTATCAATGTACAGCGGTTTGTATTTTTTGTCATGATAGACATGCTATGAGAGAATGTCAAGTATGATTAAGCTAAGTTTTCTTGTCACCAGCCCCCGTTACCGCGTCCCTTCCTTAATCGTTGTCTCAAAATGAAGCTCCCGCGCAACCTGACGGGAGTTTGGTTTTTCGATGAGGGCGAGCAGGTTTTCCAGGGCGGCCCCGGCGATTTCGGCCACCGGCTGGATGATTACCGAGATGGGGTAGCGGACATAATCAAACCAGCGGTTATCGTCAAAGCTGATGATGCGGATGTTTTTTTTCACTCCCTCGTCCATCGTGTCAAGGGCGACAATCAACTCGTAACAGATGGTGGAAGTTGCGCAAATAAGGCCGTCCAGTTTTCCTTCGGAGATAAAATTTTTGATAAGCGGGAATGAATCGCCGCCGTTGTAGTTGAGGTTTAGCACCTGGGGCCTTACGGCGGGGGCCAGTTCAAGGAGGGCGCTTTTGAAGCCCTGGGTCCGCTTGCGGATCGTATCAACCGGATCGGAATAGCCGATAAAGCCGGGCCTTTTGCAGCCGTTTTCGAGGAGTTTTTTGGCGCCCGCGTAACCGCTCTGAAAGTTGTTGATGCCAATCGACAGGAATGTATGGGATTCATACTGACGGTCATACAGCACCACGGGAACCGTAGTTTTTAGCAGCGCTTTGGGTATCCGGTCCGAGTCCGCCGGGGCAAAAATAAGGCCGTTTACCCCCATATTAAGCAAATTTTCGAGGTTATTCTGCTCTTTTTCAAAATCCGCCTCCGAGTCGCAGAAAATGACGCTGATATTGTACTCGGCGGCAGCGGACTCAAGGGATTTGGTCATCTCAATATAGTAATCCTCCCGTGCATCGGCAAGGATCACGCCCACGCGGAGGGCCTTTGCCCTGGCGCGTTTTGCGGGCGGGAGGTAGCGCAGTTCCTTCATCGCCCTTAGCACCGCTTCCCGGGTCTCCTGGTTGACCGACCGGGTCTTGTTGATCACATGGGATATGGTCGTAATTGAGACACCGGCGCGGTTGGCAACATCCCGCATGGTCGGGCTTTTGTGGTTCACTTGTCCATCTTACAACCGGATCGCAAAAAAAACAACATTTTTGCGCAAAATAAAGCAAAAAAATCAAAATTTACGTAAATTTTTCTTGACAGATGAAAGATACGGGTTTAGAATTGTTACATATGAGTGACCTATTCGAAGCGCCGTTCCTGGAGTTACGGAATATCACGAAAGCCTTTCCCGGCGTTCTGGCGTTGAACAACGTGAGTTTCCAGGCGCGGCGGGGTGAGGTTCACGCCCTCTGCGGTGAAAACGGCGCGGGCAAATCAACCCTGATGAAGATTATCAACGGTATCCACAAGGCGGATTCCGGTGAGATATTTATCGAAGGGAAGCCGGTTCACATTCAAAACCCCAAAGATGCCCGAAAACGGGGCATTGCGATGATTTTTCAGGAGTGCGCCTATGTTCCCGAACAGAGTGTGGCCGAAAGCCTTTTCCTGGGTGATTTGCCGGTAACCAAATGGGGCGCCGTTGACTGGAAGTATATCTACAAAAAAACCGAAGACCTACTGCGCTCTGAGGGGCTGCTTGATAACCCCCGCCTGGTGGACGGTATCCATACCAGGTTAAAGTATCTTTCCATTGCCG
>BNVD01000006.1 GCA_025997835.1 Spirochaetia bacterium | reverse complement strand
AGCATCGGCCGTGCCGGCCCAGCAGCAATACCAACCCCAAGCATCGGCCGTGCCAGCCCAGCAGCAATATCAGCCCCAAGCATCGGCCGTGCCAGCCCAGCAGCAATATCAGCCCCAGGCAGCGCCATCGCAACCGCAACCGGCGCCGAGCACTCAGGCCAGGCCTGCCCAGCCCTTCCCCCTGCCCCCGGCGGAGATTTTGCCGACCATGCCGCCAATGGGAACCGGCAAGATTTACCGTATCCAGGTTGGGGCCTATAAGGTACCCAAGCACGCGGCGGACGCCTTTGAAAAACTCAAGAATGCGGGGCTTAACCCGGCTTATGAACGGAACGGCGATCTATACCGTCTGGTACTTGCCGGGGTCCATCCCGAAGACGTGCAATCCATGGCAAACAAACTTGGCACAGCCGGTTTCCGGCAGGTGCTAATCAGAGAGGACGCCCAGTGAGGGCACGCATAGCGTGTCTACGAGCAAATTTAGCGCGGCGTGGACCCCAGTACCGACCACTGTCTGCCAATAACGGACGGTCAACCTTTAGGTTGGCTGAGGGCGCCCAGCCGCCGCACGCGTAGCGTGTCTACGAGAAAACTTAGCACAGGCGTGGACCCCAGTACCGACCACTGTCTGCCAATAACGGGCAGCCAACCTTTAGGTTGGCTGAGGGTCCGTCCAGCAGCCGCACGCGTCAGACCGTAGGTCTGTAGCGTGTCTATCGGCAAATTCAGTGCGGCGTGGACCCCAGCGAAAACCACCGCACCCGATAAAGGGCAGCCAACCTTTAGGTTGGCTGAGGGTCCCGTCCAATTCATTGCCTCCATTGCATCGTAGAAAGCGCTGTGTCAATTTATGCGATCTTCGCCCATGGTTAAGTATACCACAAAAACCGTCCTTCCCGGCAATCAGCGCCCACAAAAAAAACCGGCGGGTTTCCCCGCCGGTTTAGCGAATTAAAGTCCGCCTTTACTTACCGCCATTGTCCCCTACGGCGTTATCGTGCGAATACAGTAGTTATCGGTGTCCACAACATATAAATACCCGCTGGTGGCGTCCCGTGCGATACCACAAGGGCCCTTGAACAGTGTCTCTGTGTATCTGCCGTTACTAATAAAGGGGGCTGTAGAGCTAGCGGTACCGGACCAGCCCCAGCCAACGGTGGTCACTTGTCCGGCGTCAATATTTATTTTGCGAATACCGCTAATTGTCGTAACATAAAGGTTCTCGCTGTCCGCTACGATAGTCGCAGGCCGCCACAACCATGCGTCGAGGGCCGGACCGTCTTGATGGCCTGGGAAACCGTCTCCGGCAACGGTGTCCACCCAGACACCGCTAATCCGTATTTTGCGAATACGGTTGTTGCCGGCGTCCGCAACATAGAGCTTCCCATTGCCGTCTGCTGCGATGCCCTCAGGCCCATTGAACTCTGCCCCTACGCCCGCGAGGTCGAGATAGCCGAGCTCTCTTCCGGCAAAGAGGATATCGCTTCCGTTTTCAATATTTATGCGGCGAATAGAGTGGTTGCCGGTGTCCGCAACATAGAGCATCCCCCCGTACACTGCGATGCCCTTAGGCTCCCTGAACTGTCCCGTTGTGACATCGCCTGGTGCACCGTCTCCGGCAACGGTGGTCACTTCTCTGGTGCCAAAATCTATTTTGCGAATACAGTGGTTGCCGGTGTCCGCAACATAGATGTTCCCGATGCTGTCTACTGCGATACCGTGAGGATCACGGAACTTTGCATTTCCGAGCGGGCCGTCGAGATAGCCTCCTGGTGCATCCTTTCCGGTAACGTCGCTCACTCGTCCGTTGTCAATATCTATTTTGCGAATACGGTGCCAGTCCGTAACATAGAGGGTCCTCTCGTACAGTGCGGCGCCTCCTTGCAGTTTACTGAACCTTGCAGCTAAACCCGTGCTGTTGATATGGCCTTCTGTACCGTTTCCGGCAAGGGTGAAGACCCTGGACACCGTGCCGATCGCAGTTACCGTAACCGCCGCAACCGCTGGAGTCTGCGTGGCAAAGGCGGCAGCGGCTACGGTGATTTTCTGGCCGCTTCCTGCGATATCCACAGGGTCCAACTTGCTAATGGTAACCTCCGTGTCGCTGACACTGGTCACTACGCCGCTCGTCAGGGTTGTAAATCCGGCTGTTCCGGTGAGGGTAAATTGCGACAGGTCAGGAGTTGTGATATAGGTGCCGCCGGTCAGCTTAATGGACAGCGTGTGGTTGTCGATTACGGAAGTGAATGGCGCCGACGTAACGGAAATTCTGGGATATACGAATATCATCGCGGGGTTGCTGGTTATCGTTACGATCTGGGCACCGTTAACGCGGGTGTTCGTGTTCTTCACCACCACGTAGTAGTAGACGGTACTCAGCGTATCGGTGGGGGGCGTGTAGTTTGGGCCGGTTGCCTCGTCGATTTCAGTGCCGTCGGAATTGCTGTTACTCAAATTCTTATACCACTGATACGAGAGGCCGCCGCCGGTACCGAGATCCGCAATGGTTGCCACTACCCTAAGGGCAGTTGGCGTATCGCCCTGAAGATAGCTTGCATCCTCGGGCCGGTAGGTGATATTCGGGGTTTTGGCGTGGACGATTACGTCTACCCTCGCGGCGTTGCTGGTTGTCGTTGCGGTATAGCCGTTTTTCTCGTTGGTCACCACCACATAGTAGTAGACGGTACCCATCTCGTTGGTGGGGGGCGCGTAGTTTGCGGTCTGTGCGCCGTTTAGCTCGCCAAGGGGTTGGCCGCCGGAATTGCTGTTACTCGTATTTTTAAACCACTGATACGTGCGGAGTCCGCCGTCGCCTGCGTCTACCGCTACCATAAGGGCAATTGGCCTATCGCCCTGAAGATATCTTGCGTCCGCGGGCTGGCCGGTAATACCCGGGGCTTGGGGTAGTACCACCGTGGCCACCGTGACCATCGCGGCGTTGCTGGTTGTCGCTACGCTATGGCTGTTGATCGTGTTGGTCACCACCACGTAGTAGGAGAAGGTACCCAGCGTATCGGTGGGGGGCATGTAGCTTGAGTTGTTTTGCCCGGTGATTGCGACGTCAGGTGAGCCGACTTTCCACCACTGATACGAGAGGGTTCCGTCATCGCTTACGTTTGCCGCTACCCTAAGGGCAGATGCCGTGCGGTCCAAAACATAGCTTGCGCTCGCGGGGTGGCCGGTAATATTCGGGGCTTGGGGTGGTACCACCGTGACCGCCACGACGTCACTGGTTTTCGTTTCGGTATGGCCGTTTACCGTGTTGGTCACCACCACGTAGTAGTAGACGGTACCCTCCGTATCGGTGGGGGGCGCGTAGCTTGTTGCGGTCGGCGAATCCGAGCCAAGGGATAGGCCGTCTGAATTGCTGCTACTCGTATTTTTAAACCACTCATACGAGAGGGTTCCGCCATCGCTTACGTTTGCCGCTACCCTAAGGGCAGATGCCGTGCGGTCCAAAACATAGCTTGCGCTCGCGGGGTGGCCGGTAATATTCGGGGCTTGGGGTGGTACCACCGTGACCGCCACGACGTCGCTGGTTTTCGTTTCGGTATGGCCGTTTACCGTGTTGGTCACCACCACGTAGTAGTAGACGGTACCCTCCGTATCGGTGGGGGGCATGTAGCTTGTTGCGATCGGCGAATCCGAGCCAAGGGATAGGCCGTTGGAATTGCTGTTACTCGTATTTTTAAACCACTCATACGAGAGGGTTCCGCCATCGCTTACCTTTGCCACTACCCTAAGGTCAGATGCCGTGCCGTCCCAAGCATACCTTGCGCTCATAGGCTGGCCGATGATATTCGGGGCTTGGGCGGGATTGACAACTATACTCGCGGTGTTGCTGGTTGCCGTTACCGTAATGCCGTTGAGCGTGTTGGTCACCACCACATAGTAGTAGAAGGTACCCAGCGTATCGGTGGGGGGCGTGCAGCTTGCGACCGGCGATTTCGAGCCAAGGGATTGGCCGCCGGAATTGCTGTTACTCGTATTTTTAAACCACTGATACGTGAGGACTCCGCCATCGCTTACATATGCCGCTACCCTAAGGTCAGATGCCGTGCCGTCCCAAACATAGCTTGTGCTTGCGGGCTGGACGCTGATATTCGGGGTTTGTGGCAGCACCCTGACCACTACAATGGCGCTGTACACCGATGCGCTCTGGTTACCGGTAATGCGGGTGTTCCTGTTGGTCACCTCCACGTAGTAGTAGTAGGTTCCCAGCGTACCGGCGGGGGGTGTGTAGCTTGAAGCGGTTGCCCCGCTAATGGGTGTACCGTTGAAAGGGCCGTAACCCCCAGTGCTATACCACTGATAGGAGAGGTTCCCGCCACTGCCGATGTCCGCACTTGACGCCATTACCGTAAGGGCCGCGATGGGGCTCCCCCCGGTGTAGTCCCCGCCCCGAGGCTGCACGGTGATAAGAGGTAGCGCGGCGCCGGCGGTGGCGCTTGGCACACTGACACCTACCGCTACGGGGACGCTCCGTATTTGTGCGGTCGGGGTTCCGCTAACGCCGATCTTCGTGTTGGTTATAATCACGTAGTAGTAGAAGGTTCCCACTGCGGCGGTGGATGGCGTGTAGCTTGCGGTCTGCGCGCCGTTTGCCGTGCCAAGGGGTGTGCCGCCGGAATTGCTGTAACTCGTCTCTCTGAACCACTGGTACTTGAGGGTTCCCCCGTCGCTTACGCTTGCCGCTACCGTAAGGGCCGCAGCGGAAACGCCCTGGTAATAGGCTCCGCCCCTGGGCTCCGTGATGATAAACGGAGTCGCGGCGTTGGTCAGCGTACCAACCGTTATCGCCGCAACGCCGCTGACTGCCGTTGCGGTCCGTATGCCTGAAACACCGGTGTTCGTATTGGTCACCACCACATAGTAGTAGCGGGTTCCCACGGCATCGGTGGGGGGCGTGTAGCGTGCGGTCTGCGCGCCGTTTGCCACGCCAAGGGATTGGCCGCTGAAAGCGTTGTTACCCGCATTGACGAACCATTGATACGAGAGGGTACCGAGATCCGCAATGACCGCCGTTACCGTAAGGGCCGCGGCGGCCCTGTTCTGGGTATAGCTTGCGTCCGTGGGCTCCCCGGTGATAACCGGAGTTGCGGCGTTGTTTGCCGCACTAACCGCTATCGCCGCGACAAAGCTGGTTACCGCCGCAGTCTGGGTACCTGAAACGCCGCTGTTCATGTTGGTTACCACCACATAGTAGTAGACGGTTCCCTCGTCGGCGGTGGGGGGCGTATAGCTTACGCCGGTCGCTCCACTAATGGGGGCGCCGCCTGACGTGCTGTTTACCGTATTCCTGAACCACTGATACGCGAGGCTGCCGCCATCGCTTATACTTGCCGTTACCGTAAGAGCCGTAGCGGAAGCGCCCTCCATGTAGCTTCTGCCTGTGGGCTGAGCGGTGATAACCGGGGTTGCGGCGTTGGAACCGCCTACCGTTATCCTACAGGACGCGACCTTACCGCCATCGAGCGTAGTTGCCTTAATGGTTGCGACGCCCAGCCCCACGGCGGTAACCGTGCCGCCGTCATCTACAACGGCAACCGTGACGTCGCTGGAGGACCAGACAACCGTTTTGTTGCTTGCGGCTGCAGGCTCTACGGTGGCCTTCAGGGTTCTTGTGTCCCCAACGTCAAGGGACAGCGCCGCCTGGTTGAGCGCTACACGGCTCACCGGGGTATCTGGGGCATCGACGGGACTCTTACAGCCGGAAAAAACAGCGGCCGCGACCGTAGCAATGGCCAAAGCCCTCGTCAAAAACGCATTCAGTTTATTCATGGTTTCCTCCATAATCGTATGATTTTAAGGCATACGGCGGGAAATGGCAATAGCGCACTCGCGGTTAATACTGGCTGAGGGCGCCCAGCCGCCGCACACGTCAGACCGTAGGTCTGTAGCGTGTCTACGAGCAAATTTAGCACAGGCGTGGACCCCAGCAACGACCACGGTACCCAGTAACGGGCAGCCAACCTTTAGGTTGGCTGCGGGTCCCGTCCCGCAACCACAGGCATTACTTCACCGCAACCATCTCAATCTCTATCTTGGCGCCCTTTGGCAGAGCCGCCACCTGGACGCAGCTCCGTGCCGGGGGGTTCGCCGGAAAATAGGAAGCGTATACCTCGTTCATTGCGGCAAAGTCTCCCAGATCGGTCATAAATACCGTGGTCTTAACCACCTGATCCAGCGCGGCTCCGGCTGCCGCAAGAACGGCTTTGCAGTTATCCAGGGAGTGTTTTGTTGCCTTTTTTATGTCTCCGGTTTCCAGTTCCCCGGTTTTCATGTCGATAGGCAGCTGGCCGCTGGTGTAAATGGCGTTTTCCGCGCTGATGCCCTGCGAATAGGGGCCTATGGCCGCGGGCGCTTCTTTCGTGTTTAGTACGTTCATATATGTCTCCTCTGGTTATCAAAGTACTGCTAAAATTTTGCACAATCAAGCAAAAAAAATTAGTGTATGTTATTCCTTGAATAATCTGTTTTTTTAATAAACAACAAAAGACGATTCAAAATTAACCGCTTAAATTGTACTCATAGGATGCCTCGTGTAAGGCATCAAAATTAAACCTATGGAGGACAAGTATGGAAAAGAAGTACCCTGCGGAACCCTTTCGAATCAAATCGATTGAGTATGTAAAGATGAATTCTCAGGCGGAGCGGGAGAAAATCATCAAAAAGGCGGGTTATAATACCTTCCTGATCGACTCTGAAGATGTCTACATCGATCTACTCACCGATTCGGGGACCAACGCCATGAGCGACAACCAATGGGCGGGCATCATGCTGGGGGACGAAGCCTACGCGGGCAGCCGGAACTGGTACCACCTGGAATCGACGGTACAGGAACTGTTCGGGTTTAAGCACGTGGTGCCCACCCATCAGGGCCGGGGCGCGGAAAACATCCTGAGCCGCATCGCCATTAAGAGCGGCCAGTATGTGCCCGGCAATATGTACTTTACCACTACCCGGTTCCACCAGGAAGCGAACGGTGGTATCTTTGTGGACGTGGTCTGCGACGAAGCCCACGATGCCGCTATCGATCTGCCCTTTAAGGGCAACGTGGACATCAAGAAGTTCCAGAAACTGATTGACGAGAAGGGCGCCGAAAATATCGCCTACATCTGCGTGGCGGTGACGGTGAACCTTGCCGGCGGCCAGCCCGTGTCCATGCAAAATTTACGGGACGTATCTGCCATCTGCAAGAAAAACAAGATACGGATGTTTATGGATGCCACCCGCTGTGTGGAGAACGCCTACTTTATTCAGGAGCGGGAACCGGAATTCAGGAACAAGAGCATCAAAGACATCGTACACGAGGAATTCAGCTATGCCGATGGGTGTACCATGTCGGGGAAGAAGGACTGCCTTACCAACATCGGCGGCTTCCTCTGCATGAACGAAGATGATCTCTTCATGGCGGCGAAGGAAATCGTGGTGGTCTACGAGGGGATGCCCTCTTACGGCGGTATGGCCGGACGGGACATGGAAGCTATGGCCCGCGGCCTCCGGGAATCCATCGATCAAGCCTATATCGAACACCGGATCAAACAGGTACGGTACCTTGGGGATAGGCTGATTGAAGCGGGGGTACCGATTGTGATGCCCGTGGGTGGTCACGCGGTATTCCTGGATGCCCGGCGCTTCTGCCCGCATCTGACCCAGGACCAGTTCCCCGCGCAGGCGCTGGCGGCCCGCCTCTATGTGGAATCGGGGGTACGCTCTATGGAACGGGGAATAATCTCCGCAGGCCGCGGCAAGGACGGCAAGGATCACTATCCCAAACTTGAAACGGTGCGCCTTACCATCCCCCGCCGGGTATACACCTACTCCCACATGGACTTGGTGGCCGACGCGTGTATCGGCCTGTACAAAAAGCGGGACACCATCCGGGGCCTTAAATGGGTGTATGAGCCCAAACAGCTTAGGTTCTTTACGGGACGGTTTGAGCTGATCTAACTCGTCTTCACTACTAACGGAGGTTTTATGAGAAATCATGCAAGGTTTAAGTCAAGGTGGGGATTCATTCTGGCGTCGGTAGGTTCTGCGGTTGGTATGGCCAACGTGTGGGGCTTTCCCTATAAAGTAGGGGAAAACGGCGGCGGCGCGTTCATCCTCGCGTATTTAGTGTTCGTGTGTATCTTTAGCAGCACCGGGCTTGCGGCGGAATTCGGCATTGGCCGCCGAGCCAAAACCGGCACTCTGGGATCCTATCATACCGCCTGGCTATCAGGGGGCAGCAAGATAAAAGAGCGGATAGGCCGCTATGTGGGCTGGCTGCCCCTGGCGGGCTCCATGTGTATCGCCATCGGCTACGCGGTTATTATCACATATGTGCTTAAAGCCCTTATCAATTCGGTAACCGGTACGCTCATGACCGTGGACACTGCGCAATGGTTTGAGTCCTTTTCGCTCACCAATTATTCGGTGGCGCCGCTCCATATCATCGTGGTGGTGGGAACTCTCTTAACCCTGCTTCTGGGAGCGTCCAGTATCGAAAGGACCAACAAGATAATGATGCCCATATTTTTCATCGTCTTTTTGATCCTGGCAGTCCGGGTAGCTTTCCTGCCCGGTTCGTCTAAGGGGTATACGTTCTTATTTACCATCCGGTGGGAACAGTTCCTGAACCCCATGATGTGGGTGTTTGCCATGGGGCAGGCGTTTTTCTCCCTGTCCATGACCGGCAGCGGAATGATCGTTTACGGCGCGTATCTGGATGACAAAGAGGACCTGGTCTCCTCGGCCAGATGGACCGCCGTGTTCGATACCACAGCGGCATTTGTGGCGGCGCTGGTCATCATTCCCGCGTGCTTCGCCTTCAACAAGGATGTTGCCAGCGGTCCCGGTCTCCTCTTTGTAATCCTGCCGGAAATTTTGCAGGGTATCCCCTTCGGCCAGTTCTTCGCCATCATTCTCTATGTGGCCATGATCTTTGCCGGGACAAGCTCCTTACAGAATATGTTTGAAGTGGTGGGCGAATCCCTGCTCAAGAGGATCCCCGCGTTAACCCGCAAGTTCATGCTGATTATTCTCTGCGCGGTCTGTCTTGGGGCCGGCCTCCACATGGAGCCCATCTTTAAGTGGGGGCCCTGGATGGACATCGTTTCGATCTACATCATTCCCATCGGCGCGACAATCGGTGCAATCTCCTGGTTCTGGATCATGAAGAAGGATGATCTGATGGACGAGATTAACAAGGGCGCCATTAAGGTTCACGGGAACTATTGGTACCTTCTTGGGAAGTTTGTCTATGTTCCGCTGGCGGCGGTGCTTTGTGTGGTGGCGCTGTTTAAAAAAATAGCATTTTAAAAAGTTTTTGGCTGCCCAGAAATGGGCAGCCTCTTTATCCTTGTCCCCAAGAATATGTAAAGGGGAACCGCAGACCAAGGCCTGGTTGGTCTGCGGTCTGATGGTGTCTACCTGCTACGTTACTACTCAGCTTATCGCGTACTGCCGGATCACTCCTCCTGCTCCTCCGCGTTAAACTCCGCTTCTGCTTCCGCTTCCTCGGCGACCTTTTCCAGCTTGCGCCGTTCCAGAATCTCGTTCATGTACTGGTCAAGGTCCTGGCTGTCCTCGTCAAAGAGCTTCACATCGCGGTAGCGCTTCATGCCGGTACCGGCGGGGATGGGATGCCCGATGATGATGTTTTCCTTGAGGCCCCGCAGGTAGTCGGTTTTTCCGGCGATAGCCGCATTGGTAAGTACTCTGGTGGTTTCCTGGAAACTTGCCGCCGAAAGGAAAGAATCGATGTTGAGAGACGCCTTGGTGATCCCCTGGAACATGGGCCGGGCAACGGCGGGCTGTCCCCCTTCGGCAATAACCCGGTTGTTTTCTTCGTGGAACTGGTACTTGTCCACCATGGCGCCGAAAATGAACCTGGTGTCCCCCACCGCCATAATTTCCACCTTCCGCATCATCTGGCGGACAATAACACCGATGTGCTTGTCGTTAATGGTTACCCCCTGGAGGCGGTAGACCTGCTGGATTTCGTCCATCAGGTAGCGCTGCAGGTTGCTTTCACCATCGATGCGGAGTACATCGTGGGGATTCACCGCCCCGACGCAGAGGGATTCCCCGGCTTCCACCGAGTCCCCGTCCCGCACCAAAAGCCGCTTGGTCATGGGGATGAGGTGCTTGTACTCCTTGCCAAAGGCGTCCTGGATGATGATCACCCGTTTGCCCTTAACGATGCCCTTAAAGTAGACGGTCCCCGAAACCTCGGCCAATACCGCCGGGCTCTTGGGCTTGCGGGCCTCAAAAAGCTCGCTGACCCGTGGCAGACCACTGGTAATGTCCATAGCCTTGGCCGATTCCTTCAGGGTCTTTGCCAGGGTGCGTCCCGCGTTGATCTTCTCACCTTCATCGACCTGAATATAGGCGCCTCCGGGGAGGAAGTAAGAGGCCAGTTCGTTGCCCTCCTCGTCCACGATGAAGATACGGGGCTGTTTGCTTTCAAGCTGGAACTCGGTGATCCGTTTTTCCGTATTCCCCGTTTCTTCGTCGATTTCTTCTTTTAAGGTAGTGCCGGGGATGATGTCTTCGTATTTGATGATCCCCGACGCTTCGGCGATGATGGGGTCCGAGAAGGGGTCGAAGGTGGCGATGGTCTTTTCCGCCTCCACAACCTCGCCCTTCTGTACCAAAAACTCAGAGCCGTTACGGATTTCGATCTTCTGATCCTGCCCGATAAGGTAGAGGGTGCGCTCCTTCTTGTTTTCAAGTACCAGGGCGTAGGCGATTTCCGGGGAAAGGATGTCCTTGTTCTTCCGTTTGATGATCGCTTCGCCGCGAATGATCTTCTTCCCGTTTTCGATGAGCAGTTGATCCTTGGGTTCAAGTTTGAATTCGGTCATCACCTTGTTCACCACCGTGTGGCCCTTACGGGTAAAGAGCCAATGGCCGCCCGGAAGTTCTACGTGGGTGCCCGCCACATCCCGAATATACACCGGGAATTTGAGGAAGGTCCGGTTTTCCTCGCTCACCTTGGTTGCCGCCCCGCCGATATGGAAGGTCCGCATGGTAAGCTGGGTACCGGGCTGGCCGATGGACTGGGCGGCGATGGTACCCACCGCTTCCCCAATATCCACGGCACGGTTGGTGGCCAGATTCCGGCCGTAACAGCGGCGGCAGACCCCGTGCTTGGCCTCGCAGGTCAATACCGTCCGTATCCGCACCGACTCAACCCCGGCGTCCTCAATGGACTTGGCTATCTCCTCGGTAATCTGTTCGTTTACGTCGATGATAAGCTCCCCGGTGATGGGGTGCTTGACCCGTTCCAGAGTGTAGCGGCCTACGATGCGGTCGCTCAAAGGCTCCACGATGTCCTCACCGTCCTTGATGGCGGAATAGCTGATACCGTTGATGGTGCCGCAGTCGTCCTCGTTGACCACCACGTCCTGAGCGATGTCCACGAGCCGCCGGGTGAGGTAGCCCGCTTCGGCGGTCTTGAGGGCCGTATCGGCAAGCCCCTTCCGGGCGCCGTTGGTGGAGATAAAGAACTCGATAACCGACAGCCCTTCCTTAAAGTTGGACCGTATCGGCAGTTCGATGATGTCACCGGAGGGCTTGGCCATAAGGCCCCGCATACCCGCAAGCTGGCGGATCTGGTTGCGGCTTCCCCGCGCGCCGGAGTTGGCCATCATGTAGATCGAGTTGAACCCGCCCTGATCCTTCTCCAGGTTCTCCATCATTTTGTTGGTAAGGTCTTCGTTGGTCTTGGACCACACCTCGACGACACGGTTGTACCGCTCTTCTGTGGTGATGGTTCCGTTGCGCCAGTGCTTCTGGATTTCCTCGACTTCCTTGTTGGCCTTGTCGATCATCTCAGGCTTTTCTTTGGGCACCACGATGTCGTCCACGCCGATGGTGGCGCCGAAAACCGTGGCGTACTTGTACCCCGTGTTCTTGATGGCATCCAGCATCTTCACCGTGGTCCAGGAACCCTTGTCGGCAAAAACCGCTTCGATAAGCCCCCGCAGTTCCTTGTCCTTGAGTTCGTAGTTGATAAAGGGAATTTCCGGGGGCATCTCTTCGTTGAACACCAGCCGCCCGGCGGTAGTCTCGATAAGGCCGCCGGGGCCGGGCTTCACGGTCTTGCCCGCCTTTTCCCAAATGGGCGACTTGACGGCCTTCACCGTAATAAGCGCCTCCCAGTCCAGCGCCTTGCTCTCCACCGCCATAAGGATTTCGTCGATGTTGGAGTAACGCCGCCCGGTACCTTTGGCGCCGGGCTTGATACGGGTGAGGAAGTTGATCCCCAGCACCATGTCCTGAGAGGGGAACACAATGGTCTTGCCGTTGGCGGGGTTGAGGAGGTTCCGGGCGCTGAGCATCAGGGTCCAGCATTCCATCTGGGCCGCCTGGGTCAGGGGCACGTGGACGGCCATCTGGTCGCCGTCAAAGTCGGCGTTAAAGGCGTGGCAGACCAGGGGGTTCAGCCGTATGGCCTTGCCCTCCACCAGTACCGGCTCGAACGCCTGAATACCCAGACGGTGCAGAGTCGGGGCGCGGTTAAGCAGCACCGGGTGTTCCTTAACCACCCCGTCCAGGATGGCGAAGACCTCCGGGGTCTCCTGCTCCACCAGCAGCTTTGCTTTCTTGATATTGTAGACTACGTCCTTGTCGACGAGTTTCTTCATTATAAAAGGCTTAAACAGTTCCAGGGCCATCTTGGTGGGAAGCCCGCACTGCCACATCTTGAGGTCAGGACCTACGGTGATAACACTGCGCCCCGAATAGTCAACCCGTTTTCCGAGCAGGTTCTGCCGGAACCGGCCCTGCTTGCCTTTGAGCATATCGCTGATGGACTTGAGGGGCCGGTTTGACGCGCCCTTCACCACCCGCTTCTTCTTGGAGTTGTCGAACAGGGCGTCCACCGCTTCCTGAAGCATACGTTTTTCGTTACGGATGATGATGTCAGGGGCGTTCAGGGTCTGAAGCCGTTTAAGCCGGTTGTTCCGGTTGATCACCCGGCGGTAGAGGTCGTTGAGGTCGCTCGTGGCAAATCGGCCGCCGTCAAGCTGGACCATGGGCCGCAGTTCCGGGGGTATCACCGGGATTACGTCGAGGATCATCCATTCGGGCTTATTGTCGGAGGCGCGGAAATTCTCCACGATTTCGATACGTTTGAGGAGCCGCTTGTCGCTCTTGGCGCCCTTTTCGATCATCTTGGCCCTAAGGTCTATGGCCATCTGGTTCAGGTCGAGGTTTTCCAGCAGGGTGCGAACCGCCTCGGCCCCCATCCCCGCGCTAAAGCCGCCGCCGTACCGTTCCTGGGCTTCGTAGTACTCCTCCTCGGTGAGGAGCTGCATCTTCTTGAGGTCCGTGTCCCCGCTGTCGATAACCACATACTTTTCGTAGTACAGCACCGAGCGCAGGGCCGACATGGTCATATCCAAAAGGAGCCCCATACGGCTGGGCACGGAACGGTAGTACCAGATGTGGGACACCGGGGCGGCCAGCTCAATATGGCCCATCCGTTCCCGCCGTACCTTGAAGTGGGTAACCTCAACGCCGCAACGGTCGCAGATGACCCCCTTATAACGGATGGACTTGAACTTGCCGCAGTAACATTCCCATTCCTTGGTGGTTCCGAAGATCCGCTCGCAGAACAGGCCGTCTTTCTCCGGCCGCAGGGTCCGGTAGTTGATGGTTTCGGGCTTCTTCACTTCCCCGTAGGACCAGGCCCGGATCATCTCCGGGGAGGCCAACTGTATCATAATCGAATCAAAATCCTGAATGTCCCGCATGGTAGCTCCTCGTACGGCATCTGCCGCATACCTTAAAAGTTCGAACTGTTCTTGGTGATAAGTTCTTCGTCCCGCTCGGTGAGCGGAATCTGTTTGTTCTTGGCATCGTAGATGGTCATATCCAGCGCCAATCCCCGGAGTTCCTGTACCAGAACGTTGAAGGATTCAGGGATACCCGCCGTAGTGGATGGTTCCCCCTTAACAATTGCCTCGTAAATCTTGGACCGTCCGGTCATATCATCGGACTTGATGGTCAAGAGTTCCTGCAGCACATTGGCCGCGCCGTAGGCTTCCAGCGCCCAGACTTCCATTTCCCCCAAACGCTGCCCGCCGAACTGTGCCTTACCGCCCAAGGGTTGCTGGGTAACCAGCGAGTAGGGGCCGGTTGACCGGGCGTGCATCTTGTCGTCCACCAGGTGGTGGAGTTTAAGGAAGTAGATTACCCCGCAGAAAATCTCGTTTACAAAGCGTTCGCCGGTCCGGCCGTCCCTAAGGATGGTCTTACTGGTCGCGGGCAGCCCCGCCTCTTTCAGCTTGTCTTCGATCTGTTCCGTGGAGGGCGACTGGAATACCGGCGCGGAGTACCATTCGTTCAGTTTGATGCCCGCCCAGCCGAGTTCCGTTTCCAGAAGCTGGCCTATGTTCATCCGGGAGGGTACGCCGAGGGGCGTGAGGCAGAGGTCAAGGGGCGTACCGTCTTCCATGTAGGGCATATCCTCTTCCGGCAGAACACGGGCGACAACACCCTTGTTTCCGTGGCGGCCGGCCATCTTATCCCCTTCCCGGAGCTTGCGCTTGGTGGCGATGAGTACCTTAACCAGTTCATCCACGCCGGGGTTGAGGTCGTCCCCTTCGGTGCGTTTTAAGCGCTGAATATCGATGATGGTCCCCTCAATACCGTGGGGCACCCGGAGGCTCGAATCCCGGACCTCCTTGGCCTTCTCCCCGAATATCGAATTGAGGAGCTTGAATTCCGGGGTAGTTTCGGTTTCGCTCTTGGGGGTCACCTTTCCCACCAGAATGTCACCGGCGCGGACCTTGGCCCCAACCCGGATAATCCCTTCGGCATCCAGATCGTCAAGGCTCTTTTCGGAGGTGTTGGGAATATCACGGGTAATCTTCTCCGGCCCCAGCTTGGTCTCCCGCACCTCGGTGATAAATTCTTTTATATGGATGGAAGTGAACATATCTTCCTTCACCACCCGCTCTGAGATGAGGATCGAGTCTTCGTAGTTGTAGCCGTTCCAAGGCATAAAGCCCACGAGGACATTCCGCCCCAGAGCAAGTTCCCCGTTATGGGTGGCGGGGCCGTCGGCGAGAACCTGCCCGGCGGTGATCTTCTCCCCCAGTTTGACCACCGGCCGCTGATTGTAGCAGGTGTCCTGGTTGGTCCGCTGGAATTTGATAAGCTGATACACGTCCAGCCCCTCGGCGTTGGTTTCCATGACGCGCTTCAGGTTTGAACCCTCAGGCTTGATCACCACTTCGTTGGAAGTAACCCGCACCACCGTACCGTTCCGCCGGGACTTTACCAGTACCCCCGAATCGTAGGCGCACTTCCCTTCCATACCGGTCCCCACCCTGGGGGCCTCCGGGAAGATGAGGGGCACCGCCTGACGCTGCATGTTGGAACCCATGAGGGCCCGGTTGGCGTCGTCGTGTTCCAGAAACGGAATAAGCGACGCGGAAACCGAGATAATCTGCTTGGGCGACACGTCCATGTAATCAATCTCTTTGGGCATCCGGGTGGTATAGTCCCCCTGCTTGCGGCAGGAAATCTGATCGTCCCGGAAAATGCCCTTGTCGCTGATCCGGGCGGATGCCTGGGCTATGTAGGAGCGGTCCTCGTCCATGGCGGACAGATACACGATCTCTTTGGTTGCTACCCCGTCTACCACCTTGCGGTAGGGAGCCTCCAAAAAGCCGTGCTCATTGACACGGGTGTAGTTCGCCAGAGATACAATAAGACCGATATTCGGCCCTTCCGGGGTCTCGATGGGACACATACGGCCGTAATGGGTGTAGTGTACGTCCCGGACCTCGAACCCCGCCCTGTCGCGGGAAAGTCCGCCGGGGCCCAAGGCGTTGAGCCGCCGTTTGTGGGTCAGTTCCGCGAGCGGGTTTACCTGATCCATGAACTGGGACAACTGGCTTGAACCGTAGAATTCCTTAATCGCCGCCACCACGGGCTTAATCGATATGAGGTCCTGGGGCTTGATGGTGTCCGTCTCTTTCAGGCTCATCCGCTCCTTGGCGATTCGTTCCATGCGGCTAAAGGCAGTCTTCATGGCGTTCGCCATAAGTTCCCCCACGGACCGGACCCGCCGGTTACCCAGATGGTCAATATCATCAATCTGCTCGTCCCCAACGTAGACCTTGATTAAGAACTTCATGGTTTCGATGATGTCCGGCCTTGCCAGGGTAAAATCCTCCAGCGGGGGCTGATGGTCGAATTTCTTGTTCAGCTTGTACCGGCCTACCTTACCCAGGTCGTAGCGCCGGCTGGTAAAGAACATCCCCAACAGGTCCTTTTCTGCGGCCTCCACGGTGATGGATTCACCGGGCATAAGCACCGTATAGACCGCAGAAATGGCGTCCTCTTTGGAGGGTTCGTCCCGGCTCGGGTCCTCTTTGACAAACTTGATCTCCTCCCGCTCAAAGCAGTTGAGGAGCATATCCGATTTGAGGGAGCCCTCGGCCTCAAAGTTGATGACCTCCACGGTGGTCACCCCGTTCTGGATGAGTTCATCCACATTGTGGGGGTGGAGTTTTTCCCCCGCCCGGTAGAGCTTCCGCTTTTCCCCGCCGTCGTCCTTGCCGGAAGCGGCGTTTTCACCGGAGCCCGGTTCGCCGGAAGCAACCCACACCGCAGAAGCCAGCACCTTGCCGGAAAACTTCTCTTTGGTTTCCCGGTCATCCTTTACTTCCAGGACTTCGGTCTTGTAGAAGACCCGGATGATCTCTTCACGGGTTTCATAGCCCAGCGCCCGGAGGAAGATGGTCCCCAGAATGCGCTTTTTCCGGTCGATCTTGGCGTAAATCAGTTCCCGCTTCTGGTCTATCTCGAATTCCAGCCAGGAACCCCGGTACGGGATGATGCGGGAGGAGTAGATGCCCTTCTCGTGGCTGAAAATAACCCCCGGCGACCGGTGGATCTGGGAAACCACCACCCGTTCCGCGCCGTTTATGATAAAGGTACCCCGCTCGTTCATGATCGGGATGTCGCCCATATAGATGTCTTTTTGACGTATTTCGCCGGTCTGCTGGAAGATCAGGTTTACCCGCGCCTTAAGCGGCAGGGCGTAGGTCAGCCCCTTCTGCTTGCAGTCCTGCTCGGAGAACTTGATCCCCTCTTCGTCCAGGGTGTAATACTCGTATTCCAGAACCATGTCACCGTTGGGGCTTTCTATGGGGAAGGTTGCTTTGAACACCTCTTCCAGACCCTGAAGCTCGGGGGCTTCGCCGTTCCGCAGCCGTTCCCGCTGGAGGAACCGTTCGTATGAACGGGTTTGTATATCGATAAGGTTGGGCAGTTCCATCACGTCCCGAATGTCCTTACCAATATAGGTCCGTACCGTACCGGAACCCTGTTTGGATGCTGTTTTTTCTTTTACCATTCCTTCCCCCTGGTCATAAACCGTTCAAACCAAAATTCACGAAAAGGCCCCGGCCTGACACCGGAAGCCTTTACGGGTTATCCGGGAGAAATTCCCCCGGACACCCGTTAGAAGAGAATCAATACTGTCGGTTCCACGCATTACTTTGCGCGAAAAATTTACTGGATTTCAACCGTACCGCCGGCGGCAGTGACGGATTCCTTGATCTTCGCGGCTTCATCCTTGGAAGCGCCTTCCTTGAGGGGCTTGGGAGCCCCTTCAACCAGGTCTTTCGCTTCCTTGAGCCCAAGGCCGGTAACCGCCCGGACTTCCTTGATAACCGCGATTTTCTTGGCTTCATCGAATGCCTTGAGAATCACGTTGAATTCCGTCTTTTCCTCTGCGGCTTCCGCAGGAGCGCCGCCCGCGCCGCCGCCGGCCACAGCCACCGCTACGGGAGCCGCAGCGGAAACGCCGAATTTTTCCTCCATGGCTTTCACCAGTTCGGAAACCTCAAGGACCGTCATGGAGCTAATCGCTTCCAAAATCTGATCTGTCGTAAGTGCTGCCATATTATCTTCTCCTAAAAAATAACTAATACACCCATACGAGCGTATTTGGGATTCCCTTACGGAAACCCCGCTTTATAACAACCACAGGAACGGCAGCTTAGGACTAATCGGACCAAAGGTCCGCGTCCGACCGAAGCCTGAGGGTTGATTACTAAAATCGCGCCGTATTACGCGGCACCGGCGGCGGCCTTTTTGTCCCCCACTGCCTTGATGGTTCGTACGAGCCGTGCGTTGACATCGTTGAGGGCCGCAGCAAGGTTCCGGGCGGGGCCGTTCATCACCGACATGAGCATGGAGATAAGCTCCAGCCGTCCGGGGAGTTTTGAGAAAGCCTCAACCTGGGCTGCATCGTACACCGATTTACCCACGAGGCCGCCCTTTACGTGCAGCGCCGGGGTCTCCTTGGCGAAGTCAAAGAGGACTTTGGCGACCTCGTTGGCATCTTTGGGAGAGATCGTCACCGCCGTGGGGCCCGTCAGGTATTGGGCTACATTCGGGGCGGAAAGCTGTTCAAAGGCGATACGGGCAAAATTGTTCTTTACCACCTTGAACAGGGCTTCCTTTTTCCGAAGCTGAGTCCGCAGATTGGTGATCTGCGCCACCGTTAAGCCCCGGTAATCGGCGAAGATAAAATCTTCGGTTGAACCAAAGGCTTCTTTTAACTCGTTAATGGACGCGACCTTCGCATCCTGTATCTTTTTTGCAACTATAGCCATTTTATGCTCCTTTGGAGTTCGCCAAGCAACCGCAGACCTAAGGTCTGATGGTTGCAGCAAACTCCGAAAATAAAAACCGCAGGTTTTTATTCTTCATCCTTGAATGCTACCCATACGCCGGGGCCCATGGTGGAGGACACCGAAACGGTCTGGATGAATTCACCCTTTGCATCGGCGGGGCGTTTCCGTTTGATCTCGGTAACCACCGCCTGAACGTTCTCGGCGACCTTTTCGCTGTCCATGGAGACCTTCCCCACGGCGATATGTACCACCCCGGTCTTGTCGGCCCGGAATTCGGTCCGGCCTTTTTTCAGTTCCGCCAACGCGCCCTTGAGGTCGAAGGTGACGGTGCCGGTTTTGGGGTTGGGCATGAGCCCTTTGCGGCCCAGAACCATACCGAGCTTACCCACATCCTTCATCATATCCGGCGTGGCAACGGCAATATCAAAATCCAGCCATCCGCCCTTGACCTTTTCGATCAGGTCTTCGGCGCCAACGAATGAGGCGCCCGCGTCCTGGGCTTCCTTTTCCTTTTCGGCCTTGCAGAACACCAGAATCTTCTTTTCCGCGTGAAACTGATGGGGCAGAACCACCGTATCCCGGACGGACTGGCTTTTTTTGAGGTTCACCCTGACCGAAAGGTCCACGGTCTCGTCAAATTTGGCCGTTGCCAGGGACTTTACCAAATCCAGAGCCGCTTTTACGTCGTAGGACGCGGCGACATCGTATTTTTTCACACTGGCGAGGTATTTTTTTCCGTGACTCATTTTTCCACCTCGACACCCATGGACCGGGCGGTCCCGGCGATGATCTTCATGGCCCCTTCGACATCAATGGCCGAAAGGTCCGGCATCTTCAATTTTGCGATTTCCTCAAGTTTTGCCTTGGGAAGTTTACCAACCTTGTTCTTGTGGGGCTCCCCGGAGCCCTTGTCAAGCCCGATAGCTTTCTTGATCAACACCGCCGCAGGGGGGGTCTTGAGGATGAAAGTGAAGGACTTGTCCACGTAAACGGTGATTTCCACCGGGATGATGAGCCCCGGCTCCATTGCTTTCGTCCGGTCGTTAAACTGCTGGACGAACTGGGGTGCGCTGACACCGTGAGGTCCCAATGCCGGTCCAACGGGCGGGGCCGGTGTGGCCTTGCCCGCAGGGCACTGGAGCTTGATCATGGCGACAACTTTTTTCTTTGCCATATATACTCCTTATGTGGTGTACCCGTGTATGGGGGCCGGAACCAGCCGGCCCGCAATCACAGGATAACGAGGCGGAACGTTAGTTCCCCTCTCCCACTAATCTACGCTATACTTTCTCCACCTGAAGAATATCCACTTCCACCGGGGTGTTCCGGCCAAATATGCCGACCATCACCTTGAGCTTGTTCTTCTCCTGGTTCACTTCTTCAATCATGCCCGTAAAGGACTCGAAAGGTCCGTCGATAATCTTGACCTGTTCACCGGCATTGAAGGACTGCCGTACCCGGACCTGCCGCTCACCCTTGATTTCCCCGGACTTCTGCAGGATACCGCGGGCCTCATCCCCGGTAAGAGGTTGGGGTTTCTTGTCCGCCGGGGTGCCCACAAAGCCCGTAACTCCCTGTATCTTCTTTATCTTGGAGCAGGTAGCTTTCCATTCCATACCGTCCGGGAGGTCCAGTTCCACCAGAATGTAGCCGGGAAGGAACTTTTTTGTCTGCGTCCGCTTTTTCCCGTCTTTGACCTCCACCACCTCTTCGGAAGGGACTTTTATATCCCGGACCACTTCCTTTTCAAGGTCCCCGTTTTCGGTCATCATGCGGATGGTTTTTTCTATTTTATTCTCGTATCCCGAATACACATGCAGAACATACCAGCCCGTTGCCATGATTTCCCTTTACCGTTCGTTAAAAAATTGCCTGCACACCAAGGAGCAGTAATACGTCTACCAAGCCCAGCACTGCGGCGATTATGACGGTAGAGACAATGACGACCTTGACGGAGCTTACCACATCGTCCCGGCTGGGCCATATCACTTTACGAAGCTCAGCGTAAGATTCTTTTACAAATTGAACTATCTTGCCCATGTCATCCTCTCAAAGTTAGATTCTTCCACCGCACCGCAGTAAGGTTCGAAGCCTACTGTGCCTTCCACTTCGTTCCAGGCGCAGTAGGCTTCCCTTTCGGTCCTCAACATCCTGTTTCGGACCTCCAGGCCGGGGTTTAACCCTGTCGGGCGCGTCCTGCGCCCGCGGACTTTTAAGTCCGATTCCTCCCGTTGGTCGGCGGGTTAAACCCTTCGAAGCCTACTGCGCTTTCCACTTCGTTCCAGGCGCAGTAGGCTTCGAACCCACGACCTGCGGTTTTGGAGACCGCTGCTCTACCAACTGAGCTATACGCCTCTGTACTCTACTTTATCTTCGTTTCCTTATGCAGGGTGTGTTTCCGGTCATGGGGGCAATATTTGCTCAGTTCCAGCTTCTCCTGCATATTCCGCCGGTTCTTTTCGGTCGTATAGTTCTTCCGTTTGCACTCGGAACATTGAAGCGCGATGAGTTCCACCGCGGTCTTTTTTTTGCTCGCCATACCAAAATCTCCTTAAAAACCCCTGGCGACAGCGCCTTGCGGGGCTGGTTTTCAGAAAACCGGGAAGCCCTCGAACAGAATCGAACTGTTGACCTTATCCTTACCATGGATATGCTCTGCCAACTGAGCTACAAGGGCAATACACCATCGGACTTTAGTCCGCTTTATAAGATGTTTTGTAAGACTAGTAAGATTCGGGAGTTCCGTCAATAGGGTTGCGGGGAAAAATGGAAAAAAGATGCAAATTTTCGGGATGGACCGGTAAAATCATGGGCTGCCCGGTGGCAGTCACCGTTTTCCGGTTTTCCCGCTCTATATAGCAGGGCTCTTTCTGGATTTCCTTTCCGCCGCTCTCCCGTTGGTCCCAGTTGGGCCGAAAGGACCAAAGCTAAAACCTTTCGAGTCCTGCCGGTATAATAAAAAAGGCGCTAACATAGCGCCTTTTAACTTTTCTAGCAGGGACAGGACTCGAACCTGTGACCTCCGGGTTATGAGCCCGACGAGCTGCCAACTGCTCTACCCTGCGTCGTGTTTTATTAATATACCGGTATCCGCAAAAAGTGTCAAGGCCTGTATGTGGCTAAAATCGTCAATATTTCCGAATTTAGTTCATCTTGAAGGGTATTGGCCAAGCGGTAATTCCGAATGACAGGAGATTTGGGACCGATGAGGGTTATGAGGCTGCGGATTGCCCGGTGCGGATGGTTTGGATGGTGGAAAGCAGGGCGGCAAAGGCCAGGAGGATGGGGAAAAAGGCGGGGAGGCCGGGGTTGACGACCATGAAGTTGTACATACCGTGGATGGCGACGGCGGAGGCGAAGCGGCGGAGGCTGCGGGCGGGGGCGGTTTTGAGGGTGAAGGCGGCGATGCCGACCCGGCTGCCGCAAGCGCCGTGGATGAGGGCAGCGGTGAGGGTCCGTACCAGGGCGATAGACAGGCTTGTGTCTATGGCGCTGTAGGCGGCGGTTTCGATAACGGCGAAACCGAGGCCGGTGAGGAGGCCTGTGATGGCGCCTACGGCCTGCGGACCCTGGTCAAAGCGGTCTACGGACCTCTGGTCCGTGGACCGCAGGTCCGGGATTTCCGGCTGGAGCGGGGCGGGGCGGGTCAGGCGGGGGTGGAGCGCGCACAGGAGGAGGAGTATCAGGAGGCGGCCGGTTTCTTCGGTGAGGGCGATTTGGATGAAGAGTTTGAAGAGGACGGTCCGCATGGTGGGGGTGTTCAATGGGGGGAAGAAGCTCTGGAGCAGGCCGGCGATGAGGAGGGCGAGGCCGCCGCCCAGGAGGGAGTATAAAAACCAGGGGAGGCTCACGGGGGTTTTGCAGCGGCGGAACCAGATTGCGCTTGCGATTACGGGCAGGGCGGAGATGAGTATCAACAGTAACAGGATCCACAAACCGGTCATATAGCATTATTCTACCGCTTCAGGTAGGGTATAGTCCATGAGTCACCTTGCCGAATCTCCGGTTATCATCCTTGTCGGCCCAAAACACGCGGGGAAAACGAGTGTGGGCCGGGTTCTTGCGGCACTGCTGGGGGGGCGGTTTACGGACCTTGATGAGTATGTTGAGCTTCTGTCGGGGAAAAGTCCCCGGTCGCTCTATAAAGAAGGCGCTGAGGTTTTCAGGAGGGTTGAGGCTGAGGCGCTGGGGGCGCTGCTTGGATTGATTACGGACCAGATGCCAAATGGGGACAAGGTTCCTGCGGTGATTGCCGCCGGTGGCGGGCTTGTTGATAACCGGGACGCGCTGGCACTGCTGAATGGCGGGGGAGGCTGCTCTCTGGAGAAGCGCTTGTCTGACAGAAAAACTGTTGACAGAATCTCTGCGGACAAGCGGTTCAAGGATATGGGGGCTATGTCCGATGACAGAAAACCCGTCCCGCTTCTGGTGAATCTCGAAGTGTCTACCGCAACGGCCTGGGCGCGGATTGAGCGAAGCGCCGCCTGCACCGGGGAACTGCCGCCGTTCATCAACACCGCCGACCCGCAGGAAACCCACCGGCTGCTCCACGAACGGCGGGCGGCTGCGTACCGGGAGATCGCCTCGTTTACCGTTCAGGGGGAGGGCAAGACGCCGGAAGAGCTGGGGCGGGAGATTTTTCAGGCCATGTCTGACAGTCGCATCAACTCAATCTATGCTACACTCATAAGCCCATGAAGCGCTCCCTGTTCACTGACCGCCAGTTCTACAAAACCCTCTTTGCCCTGGCCATCCCCATCGCCCTGCAAAACCTGATCAATTCTCTGGTGAACCTGGTGGATACGGTGATGATAGGCCGTCTCGGAACTGCGGAGATTGCCGCAGTGGGGCTGGGGAATCAGTTCTTTTTTCTCTATACTATGTTTCTCTTTGGCATTATTTCCGGGGGCGGCATTTTTACCGCCCAGTTTTGGGGGAAGCAGGATTTGGCGGGGGTGCGGAAAAACACCGGTCTCTGCCTGTCCCTGAGTTTGGGTATGGGGATCATCTTTACTCTGGCGGCGCTGTTTTTCCCTGCGAAAATTATCGGCATCTATTCGCGGGATCCGGCGGTTATCGAATTGGGGGCGGCCTATCTCCGTATCCTGGTCCCGGCGTTTATCCCCTACGCCGTCAGTTTTGTTTTTACCAATACGATGCGGTCCATCGAGAAGGTCAGGCTGTCCATGGTCACTACCCTCATCGCCCTGGGGCTGAACGTGGTGCTGAACTACATTTTCATCTTCGGCGTAGGGCCGGTCCCGGCTATGGGGGTGGTGGGGGCGGCCATCGGTACGGTGACGGCGCGGTTTATCGAAGCCGTCATTCTGGTAACAGTAAGCTACGCGAAAAAGTACGCCTTTGCCGGGAGCCTTCGGGAACTGCTGGGCTTCAATGTACCCTTCGTGGCGCGCTTCTTCCGTATCACCGCCCCGGTGATATGCAACGAGATACTGTGGTCTCTGGGAATCAGCGTACAAAACCTCATCATGGCCAGGACCAACACCGATGCTATTGCCGCCTACAACATCACTTCTACCATCTCCCAGTTGACCTGGGTGGTTTTTATGGGATTGGGAAATGCTGCAGGGGTATTGGTGGGCAAGAAGATTGGCGAAGGGGCGGAGAAAACTGCCCGGTCTTACGCCCGCAGAAGCTGTATCTTCAACACCATTACCGCAGTGGGAGTAGCGTTGCTGCTCATCCCCCTTTCGGCGCTTGTGCCGCTTCTCTTTAGGGTGAACGCCAATGTCCTCGGCATTACCGCCGCTATGTTCATTATTTTGGCTATCTCCTACCCTTTTCGGGCTTTCAACATGACCATGGTCATCGGGGTCTGCCGCGCCGGTGGGGATACGGTTTTCTGTGCGGTCTACGATTTGATTTTTATGTGGTCTGTGACACTGCCCCTGGCGGCAATCGCCAGTTTTGTGTTTCACGCGCCGGTGTGGGTTACCTATCTGTGTATCAGCCTTGAGGACCCCCTCAAGACGGCATTGGGGATATGGCGGCTCAAGTCCGGGAAGTGGCTGCGGAATGTTACCTGATACAGACACGCCGCGGACGCCATACGGTAATTTAGTGCCAACGCTCGGCCTGCAAACCTAAACCGGGCGGTCAACAATGAAAGCCGTAAAAATCCCGGCCTACAGCGGCAGTTTATGCCGGTGCGGTACTGGAAGTATCTGACCGAACTAAAGGAAGAATGATGGTATACCCGGTACTTTTATGCGAATCGCCGCTTTACCGGCCAATACCTTCACCTGTTCCTTCGGACCTTATTTCGCTAGCACCTTTTGGTAATCTTCGTAGTTCCGTGCCAGCAGTGCCGGTGTGTCAAGCCCGTATGGACAGTGATCCTTACAGTGATTGCAGTGGATACAATTCGGTATTTTAGCCATCTCCTTTTGCCATTGCTCCGAGAGGAAGGGCCCCGGAGGCGCACGGCGCAGCAGTAAAGACATCCGGGCGCATGTGTTGATGACGATCCCCGCAGGACAGGGAAGGCAGTAACCGCAGGCGCGGCAGAAGTTGCCCGAAAGTTCCTGCCGGTCCTTTTCGATGCGGAGACGCTGTTCACCGGTTAAGGCGGCGGGCTGCCGCATGGCGGCGAACAGAGCGTCCAGTTCGCTTTCCCGTTGTATGCCCCAGATGGGGACCACCGGGGGGAAGGCGGCAAGGAAGGAGCGGGCGGCGGCCACATCGGTGATGAGGCCGCCGCTCAGGGCCTTCATGGCGATGAAGCCGACGTTCTTTTCGGCGCAGAGCGGTACCAATGCCTGGTCCTGTTCATCGGAAAGGTAGCTCAGGGGGAATTGCAGGGTGTCGTAGAGGCCGCTTTCCACCGCTTCGCGGGCCGTATTCAGCCGGTGATTGGTAATACCGATGAACCGTATCTTTCCCTGCTCACGGGCTTTCAGCATCGCTTCGTAGAGGCCGGAGCCATCGCCGGGGCGGGGGTATTTTTCGGGGTTATGAAACTGGTAGATATCGATATGATCAGTTTTCATGTTGCAGAGGCTTGTTTCCAGGTCTTTCCAGAACCCTTCGGCATTGGCCGCGGTGGTTTTGGTTGCCAGGATAAATTCGCCCCGCCGGGCGGAAATGGCGGCGCCGATTTTTTCCTCGCTGTCCGTATAGGCCCGGGCGGTATCAAAATAATCAAGTCCGCCGTCCAGGGCCTTTTGCAGTATCCGTACCGCGTCCCCCATGTTCGCCCGCTGAACCGGCAGGGCGCCGAATCCGTCTTTGTTCACCGTTAGCCCGGTGCGGCCTAGTGTTGCTTGCATGGTACACTCCTGTTTTGTATCCGCATTATATACCTTTACTATTTACTCAGTCCACTCCCTTTTTCGCCTTTGCGGTTAGAGCTTCTTCTTGTTCCAACCGTTTGTCAAAGTCCGACATGAACAATCTATCCTGCCAATGCGGTACGTTTCATATTCGGTTTCCGCGTGAAGCTTTGCCTGCTCGTGCGATATGTGTCCCTCATCCGTCAAAATTTTGCTGCCGTTGAATTCCAAAAATCCGTCAAGCCGCTTTGCCCAATCCTCCATCAACATGAGGATTTTTCGCTCAGCTTGTAGTTCCGCAAAATCCAGATAAACGGTCAACATCCATGGTCCACCCTTGAATAGTGTAGTTTTTGATAATTTGCCCTGCCCATTTACGGAACTGAACGGCGCGTTCGTTGTTCACCTTAAATTCTACGGCGATAATCATTTGCAGATTGTAATGCTTTGTATTGTAATCTTCATCGTCAGTGGCAGTTATAAAGTAATTCTTTATAACTGAATCCGGGGATTTTCTTGATGTGCTGTCTTGTATTCTGAACGCTCATATTATACAGTACCGCAAGCAGCTTCTGTGTCGGCCAGATATTCTCATCTTCATAAAGGTGAAATATTCAGCCGCCGAACTGCGGATTGTGACGGCTGTCCTCTTCTTCTTGCCGCTCATACCTTTTCCCCAAAAATCCCTTCAAGCTGTTTCAGTATCCGTACCGCGTCCCACATGTTCGCCCGTTGAACCGGCAGTGCGCTGAAGCCATTTTTGTTCACCGTTAAGGCGGGTGACGGACCCCCAAGCGGCTCTGCGGTCAGCCGAAGATCCTTTTGATACGTATATTATTGATAGACAGGGTTCATCAAAAGTGCCTGGCATCCCCCAAGAGGCAATAGAAAAATGCTGGGGATCGCCGAAGGTGTATTGAGCAGCGATTACATCATTGCGATGCGCCGCGAGGACAAGGAACTGGAAGAAGCCAAATACCGGCGGATGTTCCATAAAGGCGGGGTGAATATTGACCTACGTGTTACTCCCATTTGGTGCCAGGCACCAAATTCTCCTCCCGGTCAAAACTGACTTGGTAACGGCGCAGTCAATACAACGCATTTCTGCGTCCCTTGGCGCTGATTTTTGGGCCAGTCAGATATATATAATATCGTCTCGACCGGTATACCGGGACGTAGCCCGCTTTAAGAGTATATACAAAGGTTCGAAAACCGAAAGTGCACTTTCCCTTGCGGACGCTATCGGTCTCGCCACCGCCATTGACATGAAAGGCGTTTTTGTTACCACTGACGGTGGATTTCTGGAACCGGAAGCCGCAGAACAGGCCCCGGTTTTCTGGTTCCGGCCGCCCAAACAAAAGAACTGAATCTGTAGAAACATTAGTTTTCGTTCAAATCACAAAATGCCAAATGCATCACTACTACTCCTTCGTTTTTCAAAAACCGGTGACAGGCACTTTTTTCTATTTAATAAAGCTCTTTTCTTACCTCTTCTCGTTCTGCGATCAATTTCTCGGCTTCCTTAATCGGGCTACGAATAGTAGTTTTCGTGTATGGATCATTTGGGTTTGTGTTGAAAACTTTTACGTTTTCCGGATCATTTAAAAATTCCAGTGCTGTTTCCTCAGAAATCTGCAACCCGCTTTCTGCCGCTTTTTCTTTTAAATCGGCTAATGCTTTTACCCTTTCATTGTGTTTCATTTTACTCTCCTTATAAAGGCGCCTCTAAAAACTCATTTAGTTTTTAGAGGCGCCATAACTTAGTCACATATATATTTGTGACTGAGTTATTTATTTTGTAAATACTAATCGTAGATGACTACTGACGTAGTACGCAGTCTCCGGCCCATTGGACGTATTATAACCCGCAAAAGGCCGAACCCCCAGACGGGCAGTTAGTATCCAATAGGTGCCATCTTCCGATGAGGCAATGTTAAAATTCTGATCTATGTCACCTTCAGGTGCCGTTAAACTTGAATCCAAAACATTCCTTGAATTACTCCAGTAAATCCATCTCCCACTTAAGTTATCCCACAATTGAAGGCCAACCAGCACACCATGGCTTTTGGGTACAGTAATTATAAGTGGAACAGCAGATGGCGCATCATCACCGAACACTTCATGGAAACCCTCAAAATTTTCATCAGTATAGTAATAATAAGCATCGTAATATTCTGGAAAACGATAGCCCCCGTGAGTTTCATCAGCATTATCCACGAGGTATACATACATACTTTCCGGATTCTCATCACCACGTACTACCGGCTCGCCCATCCGAAACTCATCAGACTCAGACTCAACCTCACACGCTGCCGGAGATACTGTAATAGTCGGACTTCCCGGCGGCGGAGGAGCATTTTCTGCGGTTATTGGTCCTATGGAATTACTTACCCGTGTTCCGCTTATTCCTGCACACGAAACTTCCACTTCTATTGCTTTGCCCACATCGCTACTGCTTAATGTGTAGGTACTGCCGACCGTACTTGCTGTTACTCCATCGCTTCGTATCCATTTATACGATAATGTACCTGAAGCGGGGACTATCTTTTCCGTTAATGCTGTTAATGTTTTACCCTTTATTGGTGTTCCGTTAATGGTAGCAGTTCCATTTAAAGATTGGGGTTGTGCCGGAATAGATAAATGTTTCCCCGAAACAAGTAATGATGTAACCGCCGAACTGCTAAGTCCGGGTATTTTATTTGTAAATGTAATTGCTGTTGATGTAGTGCTGATTATTGCAGTAAATATATGGGACTCGCTGGATGTAAATATTAGCATATTGCTGGCAATTACTGCCGTGCCGCTGCTTACCTCTGTAGTGCCTACCGTGACTGTGTAGTTATAATTTGTACCGCCCCGTATATCACCCGTCGTGTTGCCGGTGAATGTAGCCTTGACGGCGTTTTGATATGCGTCCACACCTTCAAACTCGAATGTTTGTGGAGTAGCTGTAGTGTTATCATCAGTGTTATTATTCCCTGTTGGAGTATCACACCCAATAAAAAACACTCCAAATGCCAGCACCATTACTGACATTCCCGCCAAGAGCACTTTGCCCCATTTTTTTGTAGTTTTCATAACTACCCTCCTAATTGTTAGGGGTTAAGTTTGATTTTGCCTAAAACACAAAGGTTTTCTTCTCCTCGTCCGCCAGGGATGGCGGGCGACTTCCTGAAAAATTCTGGGTTCCTATGGCACATAACTCCCTATAAGCAAATTCTTCTTATATCTAATGCGGGTATATCCTTTCCCGCGCATTAACGCCCAACCCTACGGCCGCACCGCC
>BNVD01000005.1 GCA_025997835.1 Spirochaetia bacterium | reverse complement strand
CAGACTAACGTCTGCCGCGGGCCCTTTTCCCGCCGGATAGCCCTCCGGGGGAAATAAATTCGCCGTAACCTTCCGGTACTCCTGAGGAATGGCCTTATCAACGCCTGGGGAACAATTAAACATAGGGTAACAATGCTGAGAAAATGGAAGTGTGTCAATATAGCAATAGATTAAACCGGAATACCCCGCATCATGTTTGCGACAAAGGCCTTGAAAAAGGGGTCCGCCAGTACATATTCGCCGTCCAGTTTTTCCGCGATGCCTTCTTCAACCAGTTCTTTTACCGCACGTTGAACCGTCGAGACACTGGTAAGCCTGTAGGTGGTTATGTATGCGGCGGAAAAAACATTTTTACCGCTGACCGTAAGGGCTTGCAGTACTTGCTTCCTGCTTTGGGATTGGCGGTCAAACAGTTCCATATAATAATCACCCTTGAGCGCAAGAACCTGGGTAACACAGCAATCCACGACTTTTTTTGTTACCGGTTTTTTGGTATCGATCAGATACTGCCATACTTCCGAAGCGAGAAGCTGTACATAATGCGGGATATGTTCGGCGGCGGAAATCAGGTACCGTCCCGTTTCCGCATCAAAGGCAATCCCGGAGGCGGTAAATTTATTCTGCAGATAGGTAATGGTATCCGCTTCGGGAAGCGGCCCTATGGAAATTTGGGAGGCCGAATGGTAAAAGGCCCTTTTTTTGTTATCAAATAATTCATGGAGGATATGGGTCTTGCTGCCTAAAAAAAGATAGTTGGTATTAACCTGCTGCTGAATTTTGCTTCGTAACAAATTTTCAAAATTTATGTGCTCCAGTCTTACCGCTTCCTGAAATTCATCAAAGAACACAACGACTTTTTTGTTCTTGCTGCCCAAAGTTTCCGGCATATCCAACAGCTCTGCAACAACGGTTTCGTCAACAACGGTATTGGCAAAATCCACGGAAAATTCCGCTTCACCATCCGCATTAAACCCAAGGGTCGGGCGAATGTTCTTTACCGCCGACGCAAATGTTTTTACAAACTTCTCCAGATTGGTTTGCTTTGCCGATAATGCCTTTGCATAGAGCCGGACAAAAGCCTCCGGTGAATAGACCGTCATAAAATCAAAATAAACACAGGTAATATTTTTCTTTTCCAGTTGTTCCATGACTTTAAACACCAGCGATGTCTTTCCGAACCGGCGCGGCGCGTACAATACGATATTGTTTCCGCCTGAGAGGGTTTCCACAATACGGGAACATTCTTCCTTTCTGTCGAAAAAGTCACCTCCATGGACAACGGTTCCGTATTTAAATGGGTTCATACCGGTTCCTCCTCTATACAAAATTGCATTATGCAAAAACGCATTATGCAAAATTGTATAATACCTCTGAGCCTGTGAGTTGTCAAGCGATTAAAATCGCAGCGAATTCAATCGCCCAAAACCCCGGAGAATTTACGGCGTTTTTTTGGAAAATTCCGATAATTTGTCTCCGGGTACCTGTGCATTTACACATTTTATGGTATACTCGCGGATGGAGGTTCTATAAATGGACGAACGATTTTTTATATTGGTGCCTATTGGCTCCATCATTGCCCTGTGCTTTGCCTTTTTTCAGGCCAAAAAGGTACTGGGCTTTTCTGAGGGCAGCGAGCTCATGCAGAAAATATCCCGATCGGTGCGGCAGGGGGCTAACGCTTACCTGAAGCGGCAGTATGCCGGGGTGGGGTTGTTTTTTGCGTTTATGTTTGTTGTCCTGGGTGTCATGGCCTTTACGGGCTTTCTGACCCCCTTCGTGCCCTTCGCGTTTATCACGGGGGGCTTCTTTTCCGGTCTTTCGGGCTTTATCGGGATGAAGATTGCCACTTCCGCCAATGCCCGGACCGCTCAGGCTTCTTCGGAAAGCCTTAACCGGGGGCTCCGGGTGGCCTTTTCTTCCGGTACCGTCATGGGCTTTACCGTGGTGGGGCTGGGGCTTCTGGACCTGTCGATCTGGTTCTTCCTGCTCAAGTACGTGTTTTACGCTGATTTAGCAGTGGACTCTGCGGCGCAGATCCGGGCTATATCGGCGGCCATGCTGACTTTCGGCATGGGCGCTTCCAGTATGGCGCTTTTTGCCCGTGTGGGCGGCGGTATCTTTACCAAGGCGGCGGACGTTGGGGCCGACCTCGTTGGTAAGGTTGAGGCGGGTATCCCCGAAGACGATCCCCGGAACCCGGCGGTTATCGCCGACAACGTGGGGGATAACGTAGGGGATGTGGCCGGTATGGGCGCGGACCTCTACGAATCTTATGTGGGGTCCATTGTGGCTACCGTGGCCCTGGCGGTTTCCGCAGGGTATAACTTCGGCGGCGCAGCGGTTCCCATGCTCATCGCCTCTATTGGGATTATCGCCTCTATCGTCGGTACCTTCTTTGTGCGGTGTAAGGAAAACACGAACCAAAAGGTTCTCCTCTCCGCGCTTCGCAAGGGGACCTATGTTTCGTCGGCAATCATCGTCATTGCAGCGTATCCCATCATCTATTACTGCCTGGACTGCGCGAACAATCCGGCGCGGATTGGGGTGTACGGGGCGATCCTTTCGGGGCTTATCGCCGGGGTGCTCATCGGCTTCTTTACCGAGTACTTTACCTCTCAGACCTATAAGCCCACCCAGGACCTTGCGGCAAGCAGCCTTACCGGCTCAGCTACGGTCATCATCGGGGGGATTTCTCTGGGGATGATGTCTACCTTACTCCCCACGCTCATCGTCGGCATATCCGTCATGGTCAGCTTTATCTGCTCAGGCGGTTTCTCCGTTGGCTATGAACAGGGGCTTTAC
Organism: Spirochaetia bacterium; assembly: GCA_025997835.1. Classification (GTDB taxonomy): domain Bacteria; phylum Spirochaetota; class Spirochaetia; order Treponematales; family Breznakiellaceae; genus BNVD01. The sequence goes on along the minus strand of BNVD01000005.1, from coordinate 28,231 downwards.
GGCGTGGGTATCTCCGCAGTGGGTATGTTGTCCACGCTGGGTATCACCCTTGCCACCGATGCTTACGGCCCCGTGGCGGATAACGCCGGGGGCATCGCCGAAATGGCCCACCTCCCCGCGGAAGTGCGGGAACGGACCGATGCGCTGGATTCCCTGGGGAACACCACCGCCGCTACGGGCAAAGGCTTTGCCATCGGTTCCGCAGCCCTCACCGCTCTTGCGTTAATAGTAGCCTACCTTGATGAAGTCAAGATTAAGGCGCCGGATTTCAACCTGGACCTGAGTATTACCAATCCCCCGGTGTTAATCGGCCTCTTTGTCGGGGCCATGCTGCCCTTCCTGTTCTCATCCATGACCATGAAGGCCGTGGGCCGGGCCGCCCAAAACATCGTGGTGGAAGTCCGCCGTCAGTTCAAGGAAATTAAAGGACTAATGGAAGGAACCGCCGAAGCGGATTACGCCACCTGCGTGGACATCTGTACCAGGGGCGCACAGAAGGAAATGATCGCCCCGGCGCTTACCGGGATCATCTCCCCCATCGCGGTGGGCCTCATCCTTGGGGTGAACGGCGTGGCGGGTATGCTCGCCGGCGCTACCGCAACCGGGTTTGTGCTGGCGGTAATGATGGCCAACTCCGGCGGCGCTTGGGACAACGCGAAAAAGTACGTTGAAGAAGGCAACTACGGCGGCAAGGGCTCCGAGCCCCACAAGGCCACGGTAGTCGGCGACACGGTGGGTGATCCCTTTAAGGACACCTCCGGCCCGTCGATCAACATCCTGATCAAGCTCCTCTCCATGGTGTCTATCGTGTTTGCCGGACTGGTTATCAAGTTCGCGCTGTTTTAGACCCACAGGTCTTATTACAGTAAGAAGAAATTTAACCACGGACCACACAGACCACACGGACAAAAGTCTGATTGGTCTGACCCCGCGCAGGCGGGGTCAGACCAATCAGACCTGCGGCTTGTGGCCAAGTAGGCGGCTTAGCTACTCTCATTTTAATCACCGGCACTGCCCCACCCGTATCTTCCCCATCTTAAAGCAAGCAATTCAAAAACCGACAAAGGCGGGCGGCGGGGCGGGTGGCCCCTGCCCGCGACATTATGGCAACCCAGAAAAAAGCTTAAAGCGTCTCAGCCAGTAACGCAAATCCCTCAGAGAGCAAACGCGTCTGGTTCGAGCAAAGTTGTTGTCCATCTGGCTCGGGTAGGGGCTGCCCGCCCGCCGCCCGTATATGCCCGTAATGTAATGCAAATTGAGAATTGCTGGCCAAGGCTTTATTGACATCCCCCCGTGCAGTCCGTACTATTGGGGTATGGCAGATGATGTGTTTCTTTCCGATTCCGATTTCGAAAAGTATCGAATCCTTATTTATAACGAAAGCGGCATCCATTTTACCGCTACCAACCGGTCAATATTGGAAAGCAGACTGCGGGAACGGCTGCGGGACAAGCATATCGACACCGTGGGGACGTATTTTGGGACGATTTCCAGTGACAAAGAAGAATTAAAGAGCTTTCTTGACGCAATAACCACTAATTTGACCCGTTTTTTTCGGAATCAAGCCCATTTTGACGCGCTGGAACATCACGTAGTGCCGGAATTGATTAAGATAAAGCAGGCCGCCGCCAATCCCACCATCAAAATATGGAGCGCCGGGTGTTCCACCGGAGAGGAACCCTATACCATTGCCATGCTGATGAGTGAAATCCTGCCGCCCCTCTGGAAATACGACATTGTTGCCAGTGACATCAGCCTGAAATGCCTGATGACCGCAAAAGAAGGGTTTTACGCGGACGGCCGTGTCGAAGGCGTCCCCGACAGCTACCTCAAAAAGTACTTTGACAAGGTAGACGGCGGCTATAAGGTCCATGCAGATATTCAGTCCAAAATACGATTTGACTATCATAACCTGAAAAATGACGCGGGGCTGCGAAACATGGACATCGTGTTCTGCCGGAATGTGATTATCTATTTTGATGAGGCCGCCCAGACCAATGCTATCAACCACTTTTATAATTCCATGGCCTCAAAATCCTTCCTGTTCATCGGCCATTCCGAATCCCTCTTTGGGATGGACACCAAATTTGAGTTTGTAAAGACCCAATGGGCCACCCTGTACAGAAAATTTATGTAAAAGACCGTAGGAGTTGAATTGTGGCTGATGAAGTCTCGGTATTGATTGTTGACGATTCTGCGCTGATGCGCAACCTGATCGGCAGGATGGTGGAGGAAGCTCCCGGCCTGGTAATCGCGGAAAAAGCCATGAACGGCTTGTTTGCCCTGCAAAAAATAGCACGGGTAAACCCGGATGTGATCGTTCTGGACCTGGAAATGCCGGAAATGAACGGTATCGAATTCCTAAAGGAGCGGAAAAAGCAGGGCATTGAAATCCCGGTGATTATCCTCTCTTCCATAGCCGCTAGGGGCGCGGAAATAACTATGGAAGCCCTGGCGCTGGGGGCCAGCGATTTTATTCAGAAACCATCGGGGTCCATTTCCGGAGATATTCATACCGTACGGGATACTCTGGTGCCCATGCTGTTGGGGTACGGCGGCCAATACCAGCGGACCCATCACAAGGGTGTTACCAGCGAGAAACCGGTCCCGGATATTCACAAGACGGCCCTGGAAATCCTGAACGAAGCGTCTTCATCTCCTTCACCATCGGCGTCCTCCAAACCCATTACCCCGATTCGCAAGCCTGCTAACACTGAAATTATCGCTATCGGCATATCTACAGGCGGTCCCGATGCGCTGCGGGTGGTGTTCTCCAGGATCGACCCGGATCTGCGGGTACCTATCGTAGTGGTTCAACATATGCCCGCCGGCTTTACCAACGAATTCGCCAAAAGCCTTGACCGTATTTGCCCGCTGGACGTTAAGGAAGCCGAAGAAGGGGACGCGATTCAGCCGGGCCGTATCCTCATCGCCCAGGGGAACAAGCACCTGGAAGTGGAGAAACGCGGCGCCGGGGGGATTGTGGCACACCTTTCCGATGCGCCCCAGGTAAGCGGGCACCGTCCTTCCGCAGATGTGCTGTTTGCATCGGTAGCGTTGCTCTACCAAAACCACGCCCTGGGGGTCATCATGACCGGTATGGGCCGGGACGGCGCTCAGCAGTTGGGGACCATCTACAAGGAGGGCGGCCTTACCTTGGGGCAGGATGAAGCCTCCGCCGTGGTCTACGGTATGCCCCGTGTAGCCTATGACCTTGGCCACGTTCAGGAGCAGGTATCTTTGGAGAACATGGCAAGCCGTATCTGTGCGCTTGCCAAGGCTCCCCGTTAAAATAACCAGGGCCATTCCCACAGCGACGATGTACCGTTGACCCTATAGCACAAGCGCTATACAGTATCCACAGCTATGAACCAGTACTTTATCGAGGGCGGGTATCCCATCAACGGGACAATCCGGGCCAGCGGCAACAAAAACGCTGCCCTGCCCTGCATTGCGGCGGCCCTGCTCACCGGCGATCCGGTGATACTCAGAAACATTCCCGACATTGAAGATGTCCAGGTGATGCTGGAAGTTTACCGCGCCTTTGGGGGGGCCGTAGAGCGGCTGGGGCCCAACGCCTACCGTATGACCTTGGGTGATATTACCACCTCGGAGGTACCTGCGGACTATGCCCGGAAAATCCGGGCATCCATCCTGTTTGCGGGGCCGCTGTTGGCCCGCACCGGCAAGGCGATACTCCCGCCCCCCGGCGGCGACGTGATTGGCCGCCGCCGTCTGGACACCCACTTTCTGGCCCTCACCGAGTTGGGGGCTCAGGTGGACATCAACGGTATGTATACCTTTACCGCCCCGGTACTGCGGGGGGCCGATATTTTTCTGGACGAAGCCTCGGTAACCGCCACCGAAAACGCAGTAATGGCGGCGGTCCTCGCCAAAGGCGAAACCATCCTGACCAACGCCGCCGGGGAACCCCACGTGCAGGATCTCTGTCGTATGCTCTGCGCCATGGGCGCACAGATAGAGGGCATAGGCTCAAACATCCTCCGTATCCGGGGGGTACCAAAACTGTCGGGCTGCGATTTTGAAATAGGCGCGGATTTTATGGAGGTAGGCTCCTTTATCGGCCTTGCCGCCGTCACCCGCGGAGAACTCTGCATTGAAGGCCCGCTGGCGCAGGACCTCCGCCCCGCGAAAATCGCCTTTGGTAAACTGGGCATTACCTGGGAACACGAGGGAACCACGCTCCGCGTTCCCAAAAACCAAACCTTAACCGTAAACAGTGATCTTGGCGGCATGATCCCCAAAATCGACGATGCCCCCTGGCCGGGTTTCCCGCCGGACCTCACGAGCATTATTACTGTTGTCGCCACCCAGGTTGAAGGCACGGTGCTGGTCCACGAAAAGATGTTTGAATCCCGGATGTTTTTTGTGGACAAACTCATCGGCATGGGCGCCCGGATCGTCCTCTGCGACCCCCACCGGGCGGTCATCTCCGGGCCCTGCAAACTGGCGGGCTCGGAACTCCACAGCCCCGACGTACGCGCCGGTATGGCCATGGTGATCGCCGCCATGTGCGCCGAAGGCCGCAGCGTGATCCGCAACGTGTATCAAATAGAGCGGGGCTACGAACATCTGGTTACCCGGCTTTCTTCCTTGGGCGCCCGGATACGGGGAGACGAGCAGGATTGCGGTAATAGCTAAGTGCCGTTAATATTCAAACGAAACCAAAAAGCCGTTGACCACGGGAAGGATTGAAACTGTCCGCGAAACCCCGCCGATGATCAGGTCTTTGGTTAAATCCACAGTATACACGCTTTCAGAAAAGGCGTGTACGGCAAAGGCATTAAAAATACAAAACAGTACTACTGCTTTTTTTATATCGCTCATCAGTTCTATTCCCTGCCGGCGTAGTATCATTCCCGCTCCCTGATGGTAACGTTTATGACGTCCCCCGGCTGTTTGTTGATTTTTTGCCGTATATCCTTGCGTATGCCGATGATATGGCCGGGGGTTTGCATCCGTACCAGACTACCCTCGTAGGGCTCGCCGTCAAAAGCGGCGGCCACCTTAACCCGGCCCTTGCCGAATTCAGCCCTTACATCAAAAGGAAACTCGATATAGGCCCCGTCAATACCGGGAACCTTTTTGATTTCCGCTTCGAATTCGTAGGTTTTATCGTTCACGGCGCCCGTTCCATTGGTATAACGATACCATCAATAAAGCGGGACGGCAAGAGTCACGAGGTACGCGGTACGCGCGGTACGCGCGGTACGCGCACCGTTACTTGCCATCTATGCGCTTTTTAGGCATATTTATACTGACCATGACCACCAGCCAGGAAGACGCACTGTATGAATTCCTCGAAAACGTAACGGAACCTTTTACTCTGGATAACGTGACCTCCTTTGTGCGAATGCTTGCGCCTCAAAAGTCGTCACGGCTGGGGGCGGAAATCGGCGCTTTGATAGACGCCCGGAATATCGCTTTCAGGCTGGGGGATAAGTACTGGATTTCCCGGCGGGGCTGTTTTGAGCCGGCTAAGTTTGTTATCAGGCCCAGCAGGATTGAACTGGTAAATGGCATCCTCATTCCGGGGCATCGGTGCGTTCCCTTTGCCAATCCGGTGTTGATGCCTCAGGAGTACCTGTTCTATTGGCAGGGCAAGGTTATTCCCGCTACCTCTACCGAGGGCGCCCCGGAGGAGTTGTACCCCTATTACACGATCTTTGGGGAGGAATACGCCCCCCAGTACGTGGCCAGGGATAACCCGGAGAATGAGGAGGCCTTTAACAGCGACCCCTACGAGGACCCGCCTGAGGTGTCGATCCACACGTTGGATATGCGGAACATCTACCGGGAAAGCGGCTTTGTGCCGGGGGACCGGTTTGTGGTGAGTACGAAGGACTGGAAGACCGGTAAATTTGTGATGGAGCGGGTGGGTAAGGACGAATGGTCCGATGCGGAGCTTGCGGACTGGATTACCGTCGCCGAAGCGGGGTTTTATAATTCATTTGCGTCCCTGGGGCCGGGATCTTCCACCGATGAACAGATCGCCTACGCCTATTGGTATGGGAAAGAGCGGATGCGCCAGACTCCGGCCTGCGCGCTGGAGGAGTTTCTGTACGAAAAGACCGAGGGTATTGAGACCGCCGGCTACGGTATCGAGACCCGTTTTTGGTACGCCGGGAAAGAAATCCCCGATCAGCAGGGTCTGGAAGGTGCCTTTTCGGTTACCGACCGGACCTATATCGAAGAACTGCTCTACCGGAAGGGGGTGCCCATATCGGAATACGTGATCCAGTCCTATGTACGGGATGCCCTGTTCCGCGACGATACGGATGTGGTGCGTATCATCGAGCGGCTTGTTCCCCATTCGCTGGGCTTGGACGATAGGTGCCTCACCGTCCTTGCGGAATACATTATCGAAGTGCTGGAGGAATTTGGCGCAACCTACAGCCAGTTTGCCGACCGGGCCATGGGGCCTATACGGCAGCGGGTTGGGGAACTCCACACGGCGGTAATTGAGCTTTCCGCGAAGCTCCTTAAGGGTGATGTGGACCGTTCCTGGCTGCCCAAGCATACCTTTGTGGTCCTTTCCCAGATTCAAAGTCACGCCGCGGCGACCATGGAAGACCTGGATTCTGATGAAGCGCCCGAGGCATCGGACCTTGAAACTATGGATAATTCCCTGGACAGCATGATCGAAACCTACGAGGATATTAAGGAACTGATTGAGGAAGCCATGGACAGCTTCCGCCGGAACAATATCACCGTGGTCCGGGGGCACGGGAAGTCTCTGCGGGATGCCGGGGCCTGGAAGACGGTCCAGTTGAGTTTGGGCGGTACCGATGTCTGGCGGCGTATCGTTATTCCCGGCGCAAGCCGGCTGGCGGACCTGCACCGGGTGATTCAACTACTCTTTGGCTGGGGGGGCGATCGCGGCCAGTTTACCGTGGTCCGGTCCACCCGTACCGCGTGGGGATCTTCAGACCGTAGGTCTGCAGACGTTCGGTCTTCAGACCTACGGTCTGGAGACGTTCAATCCGCGGACCGCAAGGCTGAAGACCGGCCGTTGAACCTTAACAACCGGCTTGAGGAGTTGAGCCGCCGGGGGGTTATCGAACTGCTCTATGAACAGGGAACCAAATGGACTGTGACGATCATGTTTTTGGCCTACCATGACACCCAGCCGGGCCCCAAGGGGAGGCCAGAGGAGGTTTTGCGGAACGGCGGGGAGATACGGTGCGTTGCCGGGGCCGGGGCGGTTCCGCCGTCATCGGTAGACGGCCCGGTGGCGTTCAGGAAATTTCTGGCGGGACAGGGTAAGCCGCCCTGGGGTGTTGAATCCAGCCGAACCATCAAGCTGGTACGGAATATCAGTCTGGTACGGGACGATGACCAAGCGGAGGGGGAGTTTAACCCCGATGCCTTTGACCTTGCGGAATGCAACCGGCGGCTTGATGTAGCGCCGGCTGTGAAAAATCATGAGCCGGAGCCGTCTTAACGGTAAGGCTGAAACAAAACAGGAAAACCATGGGAAACGAAACCATAAACGAAACAGGGTTAACTACCCTGATTACCCGGGGCGGTGTGTATTACCAGGTGCCGGGGACGAACCCGCGGGATCTCATCACCAATCTGGTGGAACGCCTCAACCCGGTAGCGGTAGACCGGGATGCGCTTTTAAAGGCCGCGCTGGAGCGGGAGGCGCTGATGACTACCGCTATAGGTCACGGTATCGCCCTGCCCCATCCCCGCAACCCCCTGATCTCCAGCGCCGGGGATCAATTTGTGGCGGTCGCCTTTCTTGAAAAGCCCGTAGACTGGCAGGCCCTGGACGGCGAGCCGGTGCATACCGCCCTACTCATCGTATCGTCATCGGCGAAGTTGCACCTCCACACCCTGTCCCGGATCAATTACTTTTGCCAGCGGGAACAATTCCGCGCCTTTCTTGCCAACCGGCCTTCCCCGGAAGAGATCATCCGGGTGATCACCCAGGAAGAAGCGGTGTGGTAGGTATAATCCCGTAGGAGCGTATTGTATGTTTGGCAGACGGAGCGACAGTAAAAGAGTAAAAGGTCTGGACGGCATAACACGGCTTATGCCGTTATTTGTACCATCACGGGCGGATTCAGTAAATAAAATCATGATTGATATAGAAGCCGCGCCATTGGATGCCTATATCGAAAAAAAGAAGGAAGAAGGTATTGATTATTCATACATGGACATAACCATTGCGGTCCTTGTTCGTCTGTTTAAGAAATATCCCAAACTTAACCAGTTTATTATGGCCCATCAGTTTTGGCAGCGCAATGTGATAGAAATGTCGATGATAATAAAGAAATCCTTCCGCCCGAACGCGGAAGAAACATCACTTGATACTATCTTTACCGGTTACGAAACACTTGAAGAAGTAAAAAAACTGGTGGATGCCGATATTGATGCCGCACTGAACACGCAGAATGGAACGGACAACAAACGCGATGGCCTTGCCCATCTTCCGCTCGTTCTTTTACGGCTTGTAGTTTGGCTGCTTAAATTCGCCGACTATCACGGAATTCTTCCCGAAAGCTTTTTGCGGAGCGGAAGCCCGTTTCACGCCAGTTTTTTTGTTGCAAACCTGAAAAGTATTGGGTTACAGGCAATTATTCATCATCTGTTTGATTTTGGAAACTGCGGATTTTTCCTGACTATGGGAAAAGAGTGTTATATGCCGAAAGTAAACCCTGCAACAGGAAACATTGAAAGCACTAAAATAATTCAAATGGGTATCTCTCTGGATGATCGCACGGTCGATGGACTATATTTTAGCCACGTTTTAAAAACCGGCAAACGCCTGCTTGCCGATCCGTCACAACTGGAACAGCCGTTACGGGATGACGAGATTTATAACCGTTAAGTATTATTCCCGTGGCGACTATAACACCAATACTATTCGTCTATGGCCATACCAGATAATCGAATTGGTATCAAGGAAAATCATTGAATATTTTCAGTGTGTGTTTTTCTGGCATCTTTAATGATGTCCAAAAGCTGTTCATCGGAAAAATTATTATGGATACCTTTCTTCCCTGATTTGAGAACTCCATAGCTCGTACTTACCCGCTTGGGGGAGCTATTCGAGCCGGAAGCGCTGATAATCCGCAGTTCTACCTTCGCTCCACGCCAACTGCCCGGCAATGAAAGCGCATTAATCAACGTATCATTTTCAATTACCCTGTTCAACACTGTTTCATTCATGTACTCACTATACCGCACAACCCCCGTACTGTCAATAAGGAATAAAAAGGCAGAGGTGCCTGGCACCTTTGCGTTCATTCTTCCCTATACCGGGAATGCCGGGAAATACACATATATGAGTAAAGCGGGGGGCCTGTCTGATAAAACGCGGTATGGCTCCTGCTAGGTAGGCCGCTTGCGCGGCCATCAAGGCTGCGGGCTCCAAAGTCACTCGCCCCATGTTTTATCAGACACCCCCGCCTTTTCTCGCAAAGGTGTATTTCCCGGCCTTTGCTGGCTATTCACCTGGTGGCAGCGGCGTGAAATCTTTAATTCTCAAAGAGTGCCAACCGCCGCCATCCTGATTTTTTCCTGGAAGTCCTTCTGAATAATAAACATATTCAGGGTAATGGTATTGGGTGTTATAGGTAACGTCAATAAGTACCGCATAGCCTTCGTTTTTTACTTTGTATTGCGCTGAAGTATAACTTTGGGCAATTTTGGTATAAACGGCAGAAATAGTGGCGGCATCCCAATAATAAAGCCCCCAGTATTCTTTAGGCATATTTTCGAGTGCCCATTCGTTCAGCATCTCAATAACCGGTTCTGAGTTTTCTCTGACGGTAATTTGCACACCTTTACCCGAAAAGATCGCACTATTACCGTAACTTGTTGTAAACTGGTAGTCCGTTATGGCTGACGCTTCCCATGCGGCGCGTTCACGGTCAAACGCGGCCTTGTCAAAACTGAGTGTACCGGTATTTTGTTCGCAGGAGGTAAGAACTATCCAGCTCAAAAGTACGGCACTTACTATTTTTTTCATATACACTTCCTCCTACCGGTTTGGGGTTATATCGGGAATGCCGGGAAATACACATATATGAGTAAAGCGGGGGGCCTGTCTGATAAAACGCGGGATGGCTCCTGCTCCGCCCTGCGGGCTCCAAAGTCGCTCATCCCGCGTTTTATCAGACACCCCCGCCTTTTCTCGCAAAGGGGTATTTCCCGGCCTTTGCTGGCTATTCACCTGATGGCAGCGGCGTGAAATCAGTTATTTTTAACGACCATCCACCACCACCATCCCAATTTCCCGGACGAAAAAGTGAATAGTCTACATGTTCAGGATAGTGGTATTGGGTGTTGTAGGTAATGTCAAAAATTGCATCGCACCCCTCGTTTTTTGCCGCATCTTTTGCAAATGCATAGGCAGTAGCAATGCTTGCATAAACAGCAGAAATGGTAGTTCCGCGATAATAAAATCCCCAGTTTTCTTCGGGTACATTCTCGCGTATCCATTCGTCCAGCATCTCAATAACAGGGTCCGAGTTTTCTCTGACGGTAAACCGTACCAAGCCCGGACCTGACGCCTCAAAAAATGATTTTTGTGTAAACTGGTAGTCCGTTATGGCTGACGCTTCCCATGCCGCACATTCACGGTCAAATGCGGCCTTGTCAAAACTGAGTGTACCGGTATCTTGTTCGCAGGAGGTAAGAACTATCCAGCTCAAAAGTACGGCACTTACTATTTTTTTCATATACACTTCCTCCTACCGGTTTGGAGTTATGTTGCGGTCAATACCGTCCGCATGGGCGTGGACGGCATTGGCTGCTTTAGGAACACTTCGCTATTCACCTGGTGGCAACGGCACAAACTCAGTTATTTTTAACGCCCATCCACCACCGCCAATCCAACCTCCCGGACGCGAAAATACATAGTCTACATATTCAGGATAATGGTATTGGGTGTTGTAGGTAATGTTAAAAAATACAGCGCACTCCTCGGTTTTTACCGCGTTTTTTGCGGATTCGTAGGCTTCAGCAATGGTTGCATAAATAGCAGAAATGGTAGTTCCGCGATAATAAAATCCCCAGTTTTCTTCGGGTACATTCTCGCGTATCCATTCGTCCAGCATCTCAATAACAGGGTCCGAGTTTTCTCTGACGGTAAACCGTACCAAGCCCGGACCTGACGCCTCAAAAGATGATTTTTGTGTAAACTGGTAGTCCGTTATGGCTGACGCTTCCCATGCGGCGCGTTCACGGTCAAACGCGGCCTTGTCAAAGGTGAGTCTATCCCAGTCCCCGGTAACAACTGTGCCTTGCCAACAGGAAGTAAGAGCTAGCAGAGTCAAAAAAACGATCCCTATTATGTTTCTCATACACACCTCCCTATTCACCTGATGGCAGCGGTGTAAACTCGGTTATTTTCAACGTCCATCCCTCACCGCCATCCACACTTTCCCCTCGATGCCCAATTATATACATTACATATTCGGGATAGTGGTATTGGGTATTATAGGTGATGGCAATAGTTGCCACCTCACCTTTATTTACCCTATCTTGCGCTGATGTATATGTTTCAGCGATACTGGCATAAATATCAGAAATGGTAGTTTTAAAACAAGAGTAATACCATCTCCATCCTTCTTCAGGCACATTTTCGAGTATCCATTTGTCTCGTATCTCAAAAACAGGCTCTGTGTTTTCTTTGACAGTAATTCGTACGCCATTTATCGGCCCTGTCGCATCATCAAAGTATTCTTGAGTAAACCGATAGTCCTGTATACTTGACGCTTCCCATGCAGCGTATTCACGGTCAAAGGTTGCCTTGTCAAAGTCGAGTACGCCCTTGTTTAGTTCACAGGAGGCAAAAACTATCCAGCCCAAAAGAACAACACTTACTATTTTTTTCATACGCGATTCCTCCTAACGGTTTGGGGTTATATCGCGAACAATACCGCTCGCATGGACGTGGACGGCATTGTTCGCTTTAGGAACACTTCCCTATGCCGGGAAATACACGTATATGAGTAAAGCGGGGGGCCTGTCTGATAAAACGCGGGATGGCTCCTGCTAGGTAGGCCGCTTGTGCGGCCATCAAGGCTGCGGGCTCCAAAGTCGCTCATCCCATGTTTTATCAGACACCCCCGCCTTTTCTCGCAAAGGTGTATTTCCCGGCCTTTGCTGGCTATTCACCTGGTGGCAACGGCACAAACTCAGTTATTTTCACCTCCCAGCCACCGCCGCCTTCCCCAATTTTCTCCGGATGGAAAATTGAATACCGTACATATTCAGGATAGTGGTATTGGGTATTGTAAGTAATGTCAAAAATTGCTGTGTAGCCTTCATTTTTTACCGCGTCTTTTGCGAATGCATAGGCATCGGCAATGCTTGCATAAACAGCAGAAATGGTAGTTCCGCGATGATAAAATTCCCAATATTCTTCTGGTACATTCTCGCGTATCCATTCGTCCAGCATCTCAATAACAGGATCCGAGTTTTCTCTGGCGGTAAACCGTACCAAGCCCGGACCTGACGCCTCAAAAAATGATTTTTGTGTAAACTGGTAGTCCGTTATGGCTGACGCCTCCCATGCGGCGCGTTCACGGTCAAACGCAACCTTGTCAAAGCTGAGTACACCTGTGTTTTGTTCGCAGGAGGTAAGAACTATCCAGCTCAAAAGTACGGCACTTACTATTTTTTTCATATACACTTCCTCCTAGCGGTTTGGAGTTATGTTGGGTATGATTCCTATGTCAAATTGAAAGTTGCCCTCAACACCCTGAACCGAACGAGTAGCAGACACCGGTCCAACTTTTGTGTCGAACATACCACTCACGTACCAACCGTCACTGGTGCCGCCGCCGCCCAAGTTACACCATACATACGGTACAGGCAACACTATATTAAAGGAAAAGATTGGCAATACGAGGGTACGTGTACGGTAATCATCAATTACCCATGCATGACCGCCTCCCGGCGTTGTTGATGTTCGAGGGAACCAATGGAAAATGTCAATCCAACTGTATGTTGTGGTAGTCGTCATTGTCGAGTAGGCGCGTATAAAAACTGGTTTTTTTTCATCTATAGAGCTTTGCACCGCCGAGAAACTATATGCTTGATGCGGTGACGGTGTTTTATAGCCCATTTTTATAAATGCTGGAATGGCGGTTGTTTTGCTAAGTGTACTGCTTCCTCCTGTCTTAGATGAACCATACGCCATGTTGACATTTTTTCCAATTTCATACATCAACACCCCAATTTGCCGTGTTGCATCCGTACCTGATGGGAGAGAAGGATACCCCGGCCATCCCGGCACCATTGCAGCCCAGTCGTAATTTTTTACACTTTGATCGGTAAAATTCTTTATTTGGGTAGTATTGTAGGGATCAATAAATGAACCGGTCAAGGCAGATGCCGCGGGCCATTTATGGTATGCCATTATTTGCGCCATGGCAGTTGCAACACAACCCGTAACATACTTGTCATAAACGGAATAGTTTAAACGGCCGTAAACCGAATTAATGACATCATAGTATGGATAAAACTGATTCCATTGTGTTGCCAAGCGCGGAGGATTTGGCGCGTTAAAATCATACATGGTGGAGTTAGAAACCGCACGGGGATTATCAGCATCAACATCTTCCGCCTTGGCAACAGCATCCACAATATCTTCATCCGTAATGCTATTGTATATATCAATGGTGTCCATGATATATGCGCCAAGATTGGTGTAGAAAACTTCCAGGAACGGGTTTTCCGGGTCATCCCATGCGCCGTTTTCTACCACGGCAATGATGTCGCCAATACGGTTGTCGCCGCAGGTTATGGCAAAACCTTCGGTTTCTTCCACCGGGTTTTCCAGCGAAAAAATGTAGAAGGGTATGTCCGAAGGCTCGATAGCTTCATCCACAGACCGGGCGTTGCTTGGCTTTGACGCAAAGCCTGTTGGAACCGTACTGGTAAACGTTTTTACCCCGCTTATAACCGGGGTGGAAGCGGCTACGCTCCGGGATCCGGTTTTATCCTGGAAAAAATCATTCACCTTTACCGCCATGTCCTCGGCGCCGGTTATATGATCTTCTGCCAAATGGGAGAGGGCCAGTATATCTTTGCGTTCCAATATACCGGAACTATCCTGTGTCTCATTTGGCGCATCCCGCTCCGGTCCAAAAACATCACAGCCGGTAAGAGTAATGCCCAGCACAATACTGAACATTCCCGCCAGAACCAGTAAGAACCCTTTCTTTGTAAATTGCATGATACCCTCCTAATCAATAGAACAAACTTATTTTGAGCCATAACAACGGCACAAATAACAATAGAGTTATTCGGAAACTTCAGTTTCCGAATAACTTCCGCTAAAAAACGCAGTTTTGCAAGGCTTTAGCCTGAAAAACTGCAAGACTTGTGAGACAACCAACCGGGTTGTCGAACAAGTCTAATATAATATGGCACATTTAAATTTGCAATATTTTTTCAAAATATTTTTAAAAAATCACCGCAATCTCCAACACCGGGAATACGGGAGCGCCGTATCGACAAACCCCAAGGCCTGTGCTACTATAGACGCATATAAAGCATACAAGGAGACGACGATGGATATTAAGGCATTGGAGAAAGCGGCGCTGACGGTGCGGGCGCTGAGTATGGACGCGATTCAGAAGGCGAATTCGGGGCATCCGGGGCTGCCTATGGGGGCGGCGGAGTTGGGGGCCTATTTGTACGGGGAGCTGCTGCGGCAGGACCCGGAGGCGCCGGATTGGGCGGACCGGGACCGGTTTGTGCTTTCGGCGGGGCATGGGTCGATGTTCCTCTATTCCCTGCTGTATTTGGCGGGCTATAAGGATGTCACTATGGATGATATCAAGACGTTCCGGCAGGTGGGGTCCCGGTGCGCGGGGCACCCGGAGTACGGGCTTGTGGCGGGGATTGAGGCGACTTCCGGGCCGTTGGGGCAGGGGATTGCCATGTCGGTGGGGATGGCGATTGCCGAGACTATGCTGGCGGCGCGGTTCAACACGGACAAGCGCACAATCGTGGACCACTACACCTATACCTTTGTGGGGGACGGGTGTTTGCAGGAGGGGGTGTCCTCCGAGGCGAGTTCTTTGGCGGGCCACCTCAAGCTGGGGAAGCTGATTGCCTTTTACGATTCCAACAAGATCACGATTGACGGGAGTACGGACCTTTCCTTTACCGAGGATGTGGGCAAGCGTTATGAGGCCTACGGCTGGCAGGTGCTCCGGGGCTCCATGTACGATTTTGACGGGCTTGCCAAACTGACGGCACAGGCCAAGGCTGAAACAAGTAAGCCGAGTATCATCATTTTAACGTCGATTATCGGGAAGGGGTCGCCGAAAAAGCAGAACACGGCGGATATTCACGGCGCGCCTCTGGGAGCGGAGGAGCTTGCGGCGGCCAGGGTTGAACTGGGGATACCGGCGGGTGAAGCGGGGGACTTCTTTGTCGCCCCGGAAGCGGCTGCGTACTTTAAGGCCAAACGGGTTGAATGGAAGAAAGCGCGGGAAGCCTGGCAGGGTGAGTTTGACGCCTGGTCCAAGGAGAACCCCGATAAGCGCAAAGAGTGGGATGCCTTTTATTCCGGTAAGCCCGCTTCCGGCGCGGTGTTACCGGCCTTTGCTGCGGGAGACAAGATTGCTACGCGCACGGCGGGGAACAAGGCATTGCAGGCGCTGGCGGCGGTGAACAAGAACCTCGTTGGCGGGTCGGGGGACCTCAAGGTGCCGAACGCGGTTGGGCTGCTTGCCGAAGCGGGGACCTATACCGCCGCTTCCCGGTCCGGCCAGTACATTCACTTTGGTATCCGGGAATTTGCTATGGCGGCAATTTCCAACGGGATACTGCTTCACGGGGGATTCAGGACTTTCTGTTCCACCTTCATGGTGTTTGGCGATTATCTGCGCCCGGCCATGCGGCTTTCCGCATTGATGAAGATTCCGACGATCTATGTGCTGACCCACGACTCGATCTATGTGGGCGAGGACGGGCCTACCCATGAGCCGGTAGAACACATCGCGAGCTTCCGGGTGATTCCCCACGTACAGGTGCTGCGCCCCGGCGATGCCGAGGAAACGGCGGAAGCCTGGGCTATGGCGCTGGAGCGGCGGGATGGGCCGGTGGTGCTGGCCCTGACCCGGCAGAATGTTGTCGTATATCCCAAGGAAGACCCGGACTGGAAACACACCATCAGGACCGGGGCCTATATTGCGAAGAAGGCCGCCAAGCCCGATGTGGTAGTGATTGCTACGGGTTCCGAAGTGGCTCTGGCGCTGGAAGCGGTGGCATTGGTCAAGGGCAAATCGGTACAAGTAGTGTCCATGGTAAGCCGGGAGCTGTTCGAGTCCCAGCCCAAGGCCGTACAGGAGGCAATTGTGCCGCCGGGGGTTCGTGTCGTCGTTGCCGAAGCCGGAGTCCGGCTTGGCTGGGAACGCTGGGCCTGCACGGAAGATGTTTTCTCGATTGACCGGTTCGGCGAGTCCGGGCCTTTCGCAAAGGTCGCGGAGGCTCTGGGCTTTACGGCAACGGCACTGGCGAAGATCATCGAGACTGAGCGGAAACAGTGTTGCTGTTAGTTGACTACGGTTGTTGCCGGCGCAGGGTCTGTTCCACGGTGGAAAGGTCCGATTGAAGCTGGCGGTTGCCGGGGAACGCTTCCAGTGCGTTTTGAACGTGTTCCCTGGCGGCTTCGTAGTCCCGGCTGTTGAAAAGTGTGGCGAAGCTATTGTGCAGCTCCGCCACGCGGTTCTGACGGTGGACCCGCAGGGCCTGATCCAGCTGGGTGTTTTGGCCGTACCGGGTTATGGCCGCTTCGGTGTAGGCGATGGCGGCAAGCGGTCCCTGCCGGGCGGCCAATTGTTCCCCTTCTTTCAGGATGACGAAATTCCGCAGTTCTTCTGTACGGTTGGCCGGGAGGAGCGCCTCGCGGCGGACATCATCGATGGCCAGGAGCAACGTTTCCGCATCTTCGGTTTTACCGAGCGCGTTCACCCGCCGGAGCAATTCAGCGTCCAGGATCAGGGTGTCCAGAGTGTGGGAATTGGCGGCGCTCAGCCATGAGGCATAGCGGTTCAGCGTGTCCCTGGCTTCGGCGAACCGGCTGGCGCGGATCAGTTTAATAAAGTAGTTGTTCAGCGCAGCGTAGGTAAACTCCGGCCAGCGGGGGTCCATGATGTCAGGCGCCCGAACGCCTACCGGTGCACCGGTAGGTGTCTTGCCGGGATACTGGGCGGCGGCAGTTTCCACCCAGGCCAGAGCATCGGTTTCCTTCCCCGCCTTGAGCAGGGAGGAGCCGTAATTAAAGAGCCGGTCCAAAAGGTCCTGTTCACCGTCGGCGAAGAAGGGTGAAGACACCGGGTCCTGACGGTTAGCCAGAAGGGCTGCCCGGTTGACCGCCAGGGGTACCGCCTCGCCGTAGCGGTTCCGGGTCTCCAGTTCCGCGATACGGTTGGAGATGATGAGGGATGCCAGTTCCAGGGGGCTAATGGAAACCCGGTCCCGGTAATTCCGGGCGGGCACGTAGGCAAACCCGGTGGCGGTCCCGAAGTTATCGTGAAACTCCCGGCGGCTGCCGGGATCAAACCCATAGCGGTTAGTGGTTTCAACATCAATAGATTCAGTTCCCGTATTAACCGTGGCAAAGGCATGGTCACGGGTCATCACCCCCCGGACATCCAGCCCAACCGCCGTGGCAAGGATCGTGTATAGCACCGCCGATGAAACACAGTTATACCGCCCGGTGGTAAAAATCTCGTCCAGCCGGGTCTGATTGAGGGAATAGGCCTTCATGAACTTTTCGTACATAAAGGTGAGGACGTATTCCCCCCTATTCCGCAGATCCGCAGGCAGATCGGGCGAATCCCGCAGCTCCGCCGCCGCGGTTACAATAATCTCTTTATAGGAACGGACGGGACCAGGATTTTTCTGGTTCCGGCTAACCGGCGGATATTCCGGGGCCCCGGAAGCCCACAGTGCGATGTCGGCCAGGTCCTGCCATGTGTAAGCGCCGTTCCGCGCCCGTAGTGCAAGGTCCCGTGCCAGCGGGTCCGCATCCAGTGCGGGAAAGACCGGGGCCTGCGCCGCAGTCTGCCTCCCCGCCGATTGGGCGTACATATCCTGTCCGGGGAGCAGGAGCATAAGCAGACTTGCCAGTAGCAGGGCAAAACACAGGGTAAGGGATTTCATAGGAAATAGTATATAGGATTTTGGGCGAAAAGGTAACACACAAAAAAGCCGTCCGGGCATTGCTTCCCGGACGGCTCCTTAGGCTTATTCTATTTGCCGCTTAGAAAACCGCTACCACGCTGCCGTCGCTCCAGGTCGCGTTGATATAGTCCTTTACCTTCTGGGAACGCAGGGCCGTTTGCAGGGCCTGAATCCGGGGATCGGTTTCGTTGCCATTTTTCACCACCACGATATTCACGTAGGGGGATTCGGAGCCCTCAATGACGATAGAATCCCTGGCGGGACTGAGACCCGCTTCCAGAGCGTAGTTGCCGTTGATGGTTGCGGCGTCCACATCGTCCAGGGACCGGGGAAGCTGGGCGGCTTCAAGTTCCCGAAAGTTCAGGCTCTTGGGGTTGTCGATGATGTCCTGGATGGTGGCGGTAATCCCCGCCCCGTCCTTGAGGGTGATGACACCATTGGCCGCCAACAACAGCAGTCCCCGGCCTCCATTGGAGGGATCATTGGGGATGGCAATGGTGGCGCCATCGGGAAGATCCGCAATGTTCTTGATGGAATTGGAATAGAGGCCGAAGGGTTCAATATGAACGCCAAAGGCAGCGGTCAGGTTTGCCACCCACTCCGGATTGCTGGCCAGGTAGGGGATGTGCTGGTGGAAGTTGGCATCCAGGTCGCCTGCAAGCACGGCGGTGTTGGGGGTCACGTAGTCGGTGAACTCCTTCACGACAAGGGTTATTCCCTGAGCGGCCAGATCATCCTTTACCAGGTTGAGCAGGTCCGCATGGGGAACCGGGGTGGCGCCCACCGTCAGGGTGACGGTGGGGGTGGCGGGGGCAGCTTTTTTCTGGCACCCAATCACGGTCAGTGAAAGGGCTGCCAGGCTTACTGCCAGCAGGATCGCAAGGGTCTTTTTCATGTTAATTCCTCCTAATAGAATTAATAAAAAAATATGGGAACATCTAAAAACTTCAGTTTTTAGATGTTTACCGCTTGAATCGGACTAAAGTCCGCCGCATTTGCGCAGTCTTTAGACGAGCATCGGACTTTAGTCCGCTGCAGGGGCACCGTAAAAACTAACCGAGTTTTTAGCGGTGCCCATATTTCAATGAAATTTTAGCGGAACCGCAAAAATTTCATCGTTTCGAAAGTAAACTGCGGCTTATAGCCGTTCCGGTAAGCTGTACCGCTTCCACCAGAATCAGGATGATGATCACCGCCGCGATGGTCACATCGGTTCTGAACCGGTAATAGCCGTAGCGTATGGCCAAGTCCCCCAGACCGCCGCCGCCTATGGCTCCTGCCATTGCCGAATAGCCTATCAGATTGATGATGGTTAGGGCAAGACCGGAAACCAAAGCCGGCAATGCTTCGGGGATCAGCACCTTCCTGATGATCTGCATATTGGTGGACCCCATGGCCCGCGCCGCAAGCAGTACCCCGCTATCCACCTCCGACAGGGCCGCTTCGGCGATCCGGGCTACGAAGGGGGCCGCCGCAATGGACAGGGGGATGATCACCGCCGTGGGGCCGATGCTGGTTTTGATAATGAGCCGCGTGAACGGGATGAGGAGGATCATCAGGATGATAAACGGCAGGGACCGGAAAAGGTTCACGATCCGGGAAAGCGCATTGTACAGGAGGATGCGGGGAGTAAGGCCCGCCGGGGAAGTACTATAGAGGAAAGCGCCCAGGGGAAAGCCCAGTACACAGGCGAAAAGGGCCGAAGCCAGGGTCATATAGACCGTATCCGCCGTGGCTTCGGGGAGCAGCGCCAAAAGCGCCATGAATTTATCCCTATCCACCGATCAACTCCTTTGCCGCCGTGGTTTTTGGCGCCTCAAACACCGCCTGAACGCTGCCCGATTCCACGATGCGCCCCGCCTCCATCACCGCCACATCCTGACACACCGCCCGGATAACCTCCATCTGGTGGGTGATCAGTATCACCGTAAGGCCGAGCTTGCCGTGCAGGTCCCGGATCAGGGCAAGGATGGACCGGGTGGTTTGGGGGTCCAGGGCGCTCGTTGCCTCGTCGCAGAACAGAACCTCCGGTTTCGCCGCCAAAGCCCGTGCTATGGCCACCCGCTGTTTCTGTCCGCCGGACAACTCCCGGATATGGGCCTTGCGCTTGTCCTGTATATCCACCAGTTCCAGCAGCTCGTCCACCCGTTCGTGGATCTGCCGTTTATGCAACCCAGCGATTTCCAGCGGATAGGCGATATTAAGCGCCACATTCCGGGAACCCAACAGGTTAAAGTTCTGAAAAATCATGCCCATTCTTCGCCGCCGCTGTAAAAGCGCGTTTCCCCGCAGGGTATCCACCCGTTCATCGCCGTAAAACACCTCCCCGGCGTCCGGGGCTTCTAAAAGACTCATTACCCGGAGCAGTGTCGATTTCCCCGCCCCGCTTCTACCGATTATCCCAAAGATACTTCCGTCCGGTATGGTCAAATCGACATTTTCAACCGCGGATACGGCATCATATCCCTTGGACACCCCTTTGAGCGCAATCATGTTCTTAATCCTCTATAGGTTAGGGAAACCGTATCTTACATATAGCTATAGCTATTAGAATGACTATACCGTAGCCCGGACCGGGGGAATATGTCAATGGGGCCTTACTTAAGCGTCATCAATACTTCATTGCCGTGGGCACCTTCTACTATTTGCTTTCCGGGATTTACGACTAAATCCAGGTCTTCCAGGGGGATTGCGCCGAGTAATATGTTGTTTTCGCCGGGCACGACCAGGGCCGGACATGCCGTATACCGGTCTTGCCAATAAATTGTTACCGGATGGGTTACTTTACAGAAAGTTTTCCCGCCGCCTGCTACGGTTGCGGTGCGTACGCCCTGTATCCTAAGCCCAAGCTGATTGCATACCGCTTCGGTTATCACCAGTGTTCCCGCACCGGTATCGACCATAGCCTGTAGGGTTACCTGACGGACTTCCTTTTTGTTGATAAGCCCGTCTTCCGCTTTTTCTATATCACCGGTGTTTTGCAGGGTGATTTCCGTATAGGTTATTCCCATGATACCCTCCAGAGGACCGTTCCCGGCCCCATACTTCCAGTTTACCATAAATCCGGGTCAAAAGCCATACGCGCGACATCACGTACGTTTCGCGCCTGAGGCAGCAGAAATCCGTGGACAAATTCTTTCATGCGTTTGTCGTGACACAGGGTTGATGTCTGCAAAAAAAATGGCTATAGTGAGATACACCGCCATTTATGGCGGCGTAAATAAATATTTTGGGGGGTTGTTATGAAAAGGATTTGGAGTGTCTGCCTGCTATTAATGGGAATGGCATTTTCGGTTTCAGCTCAAAGTTTTTATTTTGACATCGGGATAGGTTTTGGCTGGCCGACAACTAAAATTGATGGTAATGATCTTAGCGACATACTAAGCGGCTCAAAAGTTACCGATATTGGTGTTGACTTGGGCTTGAAGGCCGGTTATGGACCTTTTGGTGAAATCCCGCTTTATGCTGTTGGTGAATTTGCCGGAATGGGGCATAGATTCCAAACCAGTGACAATTATATGCAATTTAATTCGTATATAATTGGCGCGGGCCTTATATTTTACCCAATACCTTTAATTCAACTTGCCGGAACTATCGGTTTTTCATACGCCGCGGATCAAACTGATCTACAAGACGTGGTTCTTCCCGCCAGTGAAAGGGGTGTTGCATGGGACCTTTCCGCAGCATTTGACTTTGGAAAACGGAATAGTGGTTTTCTGCTTGGTCTAAGATATTTCGGTTCTTCAAATACCCTCACTTCAAACGAAAAACAGGATTCAAGCATAATAAGTGTTTTTGTAAGATATGCATTCAGGCACAAAATTCAACAGGAATAACCATCATCGGAAAATGGCGGCGGTATCTGTGCCGCCGTTAATATGAACGCAGAATTTAGGAAAATAGTATGCGAAACCGGTCTTTACTCTTTCGCCTGACCCTTATGCTGTTGTTTTTTTCCTGCGCTGCCGCTCCTAACCGCCGTGCAGTCCCCATCATCCCGAATCCAGCCCCTGTGGAAGTGCCAACGGAGCAAGCCGCAGTCCCGGAGGTACCGGCGGGAACTGAACCGCCGTCGCCGGTGAAGCAAGCCTCGCTCCCAGAGACAATGGTGATGACGACGAGAGCGGAACGGACGCTTCGGGAAGCGGCAAACATTGCGGTTCCGCCGAAGCGGGAAATCGACAGGTTTGTCCCTCCACCGCTTCCTCCGCGGTTAAGCTGGCCCATACGGGGAAAGGGCCGGGCCGCACCGGAAAAAATGGCAGCCTACCTCTCCGGCATCAACCGGCATGTACAGCGCACCTTTGTTGAGGAGCTTGCCCAAATCTATGTGGAAGAGGCGGCTGTCGAAGGGATTAACCACGACGTGGCCTTTGCCCAGATGTGCCTGGAAACGGGGTACCTCCGCTACGGGGGCATAGTCACCCCGGATATGAACAATTTCTGCGGACTGGGGGCCTTTGGTACGGGGCAGTACACGGAACGGTTTCCCAACCCCCGCATTGGAGTTCGGGCCCAAATCCAGCACCTTAAAGCCTATGCCACCGACGAACCTCTGCAACAGAAACTGGTGGACCCCCGGAACAGATATGTCCGCTACGGTTCTGCCCCTACCATCGCAGGTTTGGCGGGAACCTGGGCCACCGACCCGGACTACGCCCAAAAAATCATCAGTATTCTGGAACACCTCTACACTACCGGAAACCGGTAACCCTAAAACAAAACAGTTTTTCGCCATGCGGGGGCCACAGGGATTGCGGACTGCGCAGGGGTTTAGTAATAGATCGGACAGTTTCTCATTGTAGGGTGCAGTTCCAATTTTCCCCTTGACAAACTCAGAAGAAATTGATTATCCTAAAGTTATATGATAACCGCATCGGTATTAGAAATAAGGGATCAGTTTTCTCACTACCTCCAATATGTAAAGAATGGAGAAAAAATAGGCATCATTGAAAAAAATCGTATTATTGCAGAAATTAGTATGCCGGAGTCTGTACGGCTGGAGGAAAAAACAAATATACCGGGGAAACAGTATCGGCAGTTAGTAGCGTTGGGAAGGATCATACCCGCCAAGAGCCGCGAGCCGCTGGAGAAACCTGCGATAAGCGATTTAGATAAACAAATTGATTGGGCAACGGTATACAATGAGAATAGAGCGGATAGGCTTTGATGACTGCTTATTTTGATTCGTCGGTAATACTATCAATTATCTTACATGAGCCCCGGCATGAAGAAGCCTATGCACTATGGATTTTATCAGAACGGAAAGTCAGTTCGCTGCTCCTGAGGATCGAAACGGTTATTTCTTTGCGCAGAACATACGTACGCAATATATTGAAACTCGATGAATCCTGGTTTACAAACAAGCTGGCCGTATTAAAGAAATATCTCGACGAAATTGAATATATGCCTATTGATGAAACCCTTGAAACTGCGGTAAGTTCAAATAAAGAATTAGCAGGGTGCAGGACATTAGATGCGATCCATATTGCCACGGCTTTAGAGTACAGAAATCTGGAAAATGAGAATATACGACTATATACCTTTGATACGGAGATGCATAAACTTGCTGAATATTTTAAATTCAGTACAAATGATAAAAATGAATGATCGGGACGATAATGGCGCCTGGCGCAATATCATAAACTTTTTGAAAAACAGGCCGATATCGGCGTTGCTTTTACCACGCTCATGATGCCCCTCCCGAAAAATCGTTCCGCATTTTGACACTCCCCGCCTGAATATGCTAAAATCCTTCAATATGACAATACCTGAAACAGACCTAATCATTATCGGCGCGGGCCCGGCGGGGTTGACGGCGGCCCAGTACGGGGCGCGGGCCAACCTCAATGTGCTGGTGATTGAACAGCTTGCCCCCGGCGGACAGGCGCTGAACATCGACACGCTGGAAAACTACCCCGGCATTGCCCCCGGCAAATCGGGCTATGAATTTGGCGAAGACCTCCACAAACAGGCCGAAGCCTTTGGCGCCCGCTTCCTGAGTGACTCGGCGCTGTCCATTGCGAAGGACGGGGGCCGGTTTGCGGTACAGATGGGGAGCGGCGAAACCCGGTTCTCTCTTGCGGTGATTATTGCCACCGGGACCAAACACCGCCCCCTCGACATCCCCGGCGAAGCTGAATTTACCGGCCGGGGGGTGTCCTATTGCGCCACCTGCGACGGCCCCTTCTTCAAGGACAAAAAGATCTTCGTGGTGGGCGGCGGAGATGCCGCCTGTGATGAGGCACAGTACCTTTCCCGGCTCAGTCCCCAGATTGTATTACTCCACCGGCGCGACCGCTTCCGGGCGCAAAAAGCCATTGCGGAGCGGGTGCTGAACAATCCCAATATTGAAGTACGGTTTAATACCCGGATGGTGGAAATCAAGGGTGATACATCGGACCAGAGGTCCGCAGACCACAGGTCCGCAGACCACAGGTCCGTGGTGGCCGCCGTAGTGCTGGAGACCATACAAGCGGACGGCAAAGCCGGGGAGCGGCACGAGGAGGATGCGGCAGCGGTGTTTGTGTTTACCGGCGCTATCCCTCAGGCGGCGTTTGTTGCCGGTCTGGGCCTTAAAACCGATGAAAGCGGCTACCTCCTTACCGACGCCAACATGATGACCGCTCTGCCGGGGTTGTTCGTTGCCGGTGATGTCCGGGCCACCCCCTTCCGTCAGGTGGTAGTGGCCGCTGGAGAAGGCGCCGTAGCCGCCCATTACGCCGCCGCCTACATCGACGCCCAAAGGGGCGAAGCGTATGCGGATAAAAGGAACCGGTAAGGAATTGGCGTTTCCGGGGTCAACATGAACTTTGCCCCCCGCTGGAGACGCATGAAAACAACCGATACCCCACCAAGTGAAGCCTTTCTCCGCGCCCGTGAAAAATGCTGCGTATCCGCCTGTTTCCGGTTTCTGCGCCGGGGGTCGGGGGATCACCTGTGGTTCCTCCCCAATACGCCGGGTGAAACGCTGCCAAGCGCCCTCCTCATTCACCACCGCCGAATGCTGTTTCCCGTCTTTTGCGGACGCCGGGACATTCCCATCCCCCGCTTTATGGAACGGTTCCTGCGAAAAATCGCCATCCACGCCATTCAGGGCAGCCGTGACGACACGGAAATCCTCGAAGCCGCCATACTCCGTCTTGGCTACGAAAAATCGGACCAGTTTGATTATGACCTGATGAGCCTGGACCGCCCCCCGGCTCCGGCAAGCCTCCGTACCGGCCCCGCTTCACTCATCCTGAAAAGACCCGCCGTTACGGACATCGATGAACTCTTCCCCCTGCAGGCGGCTTACGAACAGGAAGAGGTCCTGCCCCGGGGCGCCGAATTCAACCCCGCCTCATCCCGCCTTTCGTTGCAGCACATTCTGGAACGAAACGGCATCCTCGCCGCCTGGCTCGACGGCCGTATCGTCGGTAAAATCAACACCAACGCCGAATCCTTCACCCGCCTCCAAATCGGCGGCGTCTACGTCCACCCCGGCTTCCGTGGTCAGGGTATCGCCACCCGGATGACCGCCGCCCTGGCCGGGGACATCATCGCAGAAGGAAAGCAGATTACCCTGTTTGTTAAAAAGCGCAACGCCGCCGCCCGCGCAGTGTATCGCCGCGCCGGGTTTGAAATGAATGGGGATTACAGGATTTGTTATTATTGAGTGATTGGCAAGCGCCGTTACCACTCCAATACCCGCTTCCGGTAGGCCCTGCCGATTCGCTCCAGGGCGTCGGGCAGCGATTCTTTCGGGTTGGTTTGCTGTCGCAGATCAATTGTAAACTGATTCATGGAAAAGTGGCGGTAGAAAAAGAGTTGATCCCATAACACACTATCGCTGTGCATTAGGGGTGCGGTATGTTTTGCTGGTGCTTTTGTTGTGTTCTTCGGGGCATAAAGTTCCCGCAGTGTTTCTGTGTAGGTCTCGAAGATGCCGCCCTTCTTCATCTCTGAATACCCGATGATCCATACCGGGACGGGCGCAAGGGCTTTATGGAATTCCAGCAGGAGTTCTGCCATAATTTTTTGCGACCCGGTAACTGCCGCAGTCAGCGCCGGGCCGCCAAGACGGCAGAGTTCTCCAAGCTCGATGGTCCGGGGGGTGTGGATGGGGGTCTTGTTCAGGATGAGGACATTCTGGCGGAAGTCGATGCCCAATTCGGGATGTTCCCGGAAAAACCGGTCGGCGATCTTCCCCGATGGCCCTACGAGGTAGCGGCGGTTCTCTGCGGCCTGTTCGCGGCGGCCGGGGTTGTCTGCCGTCAGGATCAGCTTGATATCATCCTTCTGCGTCACTTCGTCCAGAGCCAGGTTGTACACGATGGGGGTCTCAACGGTGTACGCCGGACCGGTACGGCGGTTCACCAATTCCTGTTGGAGCGGCTGCAATGCAGGTAATTGCCGGGTCAGGTCATCAATATATTCTTTGTAATGATCCCGCGCCGCAACGAAAGCTTTCCATGTTTTAAGATTCATGTTCTTTCATAAGAATGAACTGAAACAGAAACTTGATCAAGCCTATTGCGGGAATTGCCGCCGTATGCTATTATAAACTATGGACCAATCAGATTATAGTACTATTGATGAATACATCGCCCACTATCCTGCAGAGATTCAAACAATTCTGAAAAAAATACGACAGACGATCCGCGCAGCGGCCCCTGCCGCAGAGGAAAAGATCAGCTACTCAATGCCGGCCTTTCATCAACATCAAAACCTGATCTACTTTGGCGTGTCGAAAAACCACATCGGCATCTATCCTACCGCCGACGCAATGGCCGAGTTTGCTCCGCGCTTAACAGCATACAAAACCAGCAAAGGGGCAATACAGTTTCCCCTGTCATCGCCTGTGCCGTACGACTTGATCGCGGAGATCACCCGTTTCCGGGTGAAGGCGGTTGAGGGTAAGAGGAAGAAAAAAGCCTGAGAGGAAATGCCCTGTACGGCAAAATCGTTAGCGCACCGTAATGCTGTGCCCCGCGAACCCTATCCCCCCGCCGCGCACCCGTACCCGGTGATCCGTGAGGAAGCTCCCCCCCTGCATCGCCTTGAACAGCGCCGCGTCGGTGTCCGGCTCCAGTACAAAGGGCCGCTTCCCCAAGTTGATAAGCCCCGCGGTTTTGCCGGAGCGGCTCTCCAGACGGAAAACGTCTTTTGCCATGCGGGTGGCGCCGTATTCATCATTTGCAAGCGTCTCGTAGAGAGCAACGATACGCCGGGTCAGGGCGGTGTCCGCCGCCGTGATATGCCGGGGGTCGTCGGAGAACATGATTTGGCCGCCCAATAGGTAATTCACCAGGGCGATTAGTTCTTTTTCGGTTTCCGTCAGTTTGCAGTTTTGGGAGCGGAGAAAGATCACATCCGGGTCGTTGATGTAGACCGTGCCGTCCATGAAGGAGCGGCCTATGGTGTCATGCAGGTTGATGTACGCGCCGGGGCCGCCCACGTGGCCTATCAGTTTGATCGATTTCCACTCCCAGCTTTCTTTGGTGTCCGCCCCGATGCGGGAAAGGGGGAAGTGACGGTAGGATGGACCCAGGGGGCAACCGCAGCCCAGGTAGCTTACCGGTAAGCCGGAAGCGGTCTTGTTCCGGGCGGTAAGGACCGTGCAGGCCCGCTCGTAACACTCGTAGGGGCTGCCCTTTTCGGAAAAGGCGCCGGACAACAGTCCCGCGTAGAGAAAGTCCAGTTTGAGGTACCGGAAGCCCCATTCGTCGATTGCTCTATCGATCATCTTGCCCAAGTAGTCCAGTACATCCTTACGGGAAAGGTCCAGGCAGTAAAACTGCCGGTCCCAGAGGGGGTTCCACCCTGCTACTACCGGCTGTCCCTCCCGGTCCCGGAGGAGCCAGCCGGGGCGTTCGGTGTAAAGCCGGGAGCGCCGGGTTACGAGGAAGGGCGCGAGCCAGAGACCGGGAATGTACCTGTCAATAACCGGCGAAAATGTCACCCCCCAAGGCTCTAAATTCTCGAGGGAAAATGTCACCCCCTGCCGACAAAAGGCTGGGGAATGGCCTTTCCATCAGCCAAGTAAAAATTGGTCAGGAGTAAC